>JBOICE010000222.1:0-5975 GCA_050739815.1 Pseudomonas sp.
CGGTGGGTAAGCCGCCTCGATGCCCAATTTCAGGGGCTTATCGGCGGCGAACAGGCTGGAGGCCATCAGGCTGAGGGCGAGGCCGCCCAGTAGTGCGATTTTTCTCATGTTTGCGACTCCCGCTGTACGTAGACGTATAGGACTACTCGCTGCCGGCACGGGCCTGACAGTTAAGTTCGGTTTGGCTAGTTAAGTTGCAAGGCAGAAGAAAGAGCGCCAGCCGTGGGCAGGTGCTCAGACAGATTGGTCGATGACTGATGGTAGAGGCTCATAACTCGCCATGATATTGTACTTATGAGTCCATACTGGACTTAAAAGTACAGATCGTCAACAACCCGAAAGCATCCCGCAATCCCACGCGGGCTGCTGGGCAATAGCGTCGAGGGTTGGGCCGCGATCAGCCGCAAGATCACCGGAAGCAGCGGCTCACAGCAGTGCGCCGAATGGCAGTGGAGCCAATCAACAAGCGCTCCAGGAAGTACCGAATCAGGCTGCTTTCATCACGCCCATGAAGGGAGCGGGACATGGACATAGCCATCTGCCTGGGGATGTCAGCGGACTAAGCGCTTGTCTAGGTTTTCTGCCAACGCGCGGCGGCTTGCTGATCACTGCAGCGCCCTTCGACCCAGCGTGGGCCATCGGCGGTGTCTTCCTTCTTCCAGAAGGGTGCGCGGGTTTTCAGGTAGTCCATGATGAAGGCGCACGCGTCGAATGCCGCCTGGCGATGGGCGCTGGCGGTGCCGACGAAAACGATCGGCTCGCCCGGCTCCAGCCGACCAATGCGGTGCAACACTTCGATCTTCAGCAACGGCCAGCGCTGCTCGGCTTCGCCGGCGATCTTGGCCAGGGCTTTTTCGGTCATCCCGGGAAAGTGCTCGAGGAACATCCCGGCCACCTCACGACCCTCGTTAAAGTCGCGCACATAACCGACAAAACTGACCACTGCGCCGACGCCGACATGCGCCGCGTGCAACGCATTGAGCTCAGTACCGGGATCGAAGGCCTTTTCCTGTACGCGAATGCCCATGCTAGCCACCGGTAACCGTGGGGAAAAACGCCACTTCATCGCCATCCGTCAGCGGCTCATCGAGGCTGCACAACTCCTGATTCCGCGCGCACATCAGGTTTTGCTCGGCCAATACCTCCCACACACCACCGCGCGCCAGCAGGTGCTGACGCAACACGTCGAGGGTGGCGAACCTCTTGTCACCGCTCAATTGCTCGGCATCGATGCCCAGCGCCTCACGGTAACGCGCGAAATACTGCACGCGAATCATCATTCGTCCCCGACCTTGAGCGCTTCCACCTTGAAGGCACCACTCTTGCCGCCGAGCTTTTCCAGCAGGCGCACGCTTTCGATGACCATGCCGCGATCCACCGCTTTACACATGTCGTAAATGGTTAGAGCCGCAACGCTGGCCGCGGTCAACGCCTCCATCTCGACCCCGGTCTGGCCGGCCAGCTTGCAACGGGCCAGGATGCGCACCGCATCCGGACCTGCTGCCGTCAGTTCGACTTTGACACTGGTCAGCATCAATGGGTGGCAGAGCGGGATCAGGTCCGAAGTTTTCTTCGCCGCTTGAATGCCGGCGATGCGTGCCACGGCGAACACATCACCCTTGGGATGACCGCCATCCTGGATCAATTGCAGGGTTTCCGGGCGCATGCGCACCCAGGCTTCGGCAACGGCTTCACGGGAAGTCACCGCTTTTTCGGTGACATCGACCATATTGGCCCGGCCTTGGGAGTCGAGATGAGTTAACACTGCCTTACTCCTGATGAGGAGTGGCAATTGTAAACCCGCGAGTCAGATTCCGGCACGCCTGAATAGCGGCTAATCGACAAGAAGAGTGCAGGGCGGTGCCTGACCGCCCGGCAATTGAAAGACTTACATATTGGCTTCGGCGTACTCCGCCAGCACCGAGCGCGGCACCCCTTGCAGGGTGATGTGCACGCCGTGGGGGAAGTCTTTGAAGCGTTCGGTGAGGTAAGTCAGACCCGAGCTGGGCGCAGACAGGTAAGGCGTGTCGATCTGCGCCAGGTTACCCAGACAAACCACCTTCGAGCCGGTCCCAGCGCGGGTGATAATGGTTTTCATCTGGTGTGGCGTGAGGTTCTGGCATTCATCGATCAGAATCAGGCTCTGCTGGAAACTGCGACCACGAATGTAGTTCAGCGACTTGAACTGCAGCGGCACCTTGCCAAGGATGTAGTCGACGCTGCCATGGGTGTTTTCATCATCCATGTGCAGGGCTTCCAGGTTATCGGTGATAGCGCCGAGCCAGGGTTCCATTTTCTCCGCCTCGGTGCCCGGCAGAAAACCAATCTCCTGATCCAGCCCCTGGACGCTACGGGTGGCGATGATCCGCCGGTAGCGTTTGCTGACCATGGTTTGCTCGATCGCCGCGGCCAGCGCCAGGATGGTTTTACCCGAGCCGGCAGCGCCGGACAGGTTGACCAGATGGATATCCGGATCGAGCAAAGCGAACAGCGCCAGGCTTTGGTACACATCCCGCGGGCGCAGCCCCCATGCCTCCTGATGCAGCAGCGGCTCCTGATGCAGATCGAGAATCAGCAGCTCGTCGGCCTTGATGCCCTTGATCCAGCCGACAAAGCCCTGATCATCGATGATGAACTCGTTGATATGTACCGCCGGCAGGTTGTCGGTCAGCTGCACGCGGTGCCAGGTGCGACCATGATCCTGACGGGTTTCCACCTTGCTTACGCGGTCCCAGAACGAGCCATTGAGCGTGTGGTAGCCACGCGGCAGCAGCGCAATATCGTCGACCAATTGGTCGGTGTGATAGTCCTCGGACTCGATACCACAAGCGCGCGCCTTCAGGCGCATGTTGATGTCCTTGGTCACCAGCACCACGGCCAAACCGGGTTTACGTGACTGCAGATCCACCAGCTGATTGATGATTTTGTTGTCGTTGAGGTCTTCCGGCAGCCAGGTAATGGGCTCGGCACGCTTGCTCATAAGGATCGACAAAAAGCCACAAGGCCCACTCTTGTCACGCTGAATGGGTACCCCATGCTCCACTTGTTCCGGCGTGGCTTCACCGAGAATCGTATCAATCAGGCGGATGGCCTGACGGCACTCGGCGGCGACGCCCTGCTTGCCGGATTTCAGCTTATCCAGTTCCTCCAACACGGTCATCGGGATGGCAACGTGGTGTTCCTGAAAGTTGAGCAGCGCGTTGGGATCGTGGATCAGGACGTTCGTATCGAGGGCGTAGAGGGTTGGAGCAGTAGGGCTGGAGCGTCCGTGGTCATCCATACTCGGTCACCTTCTTATAGGAGCCAAGCGACGGAATGCCAGTACGGCGCTCCGCCGCGGAGAGGCCGCCGACTTCCCGGGCCGCAGCGCGAGAAGGTGCAAACAAGGATCAGGCCGATGGCCGCCACCTGTGTTGCAGGATTCGACGGTCTGCCTTTTAGATACTCCAAAAAACATGACAAGAAAAAGTAATTTTTTCGTTTTTAGGGTTTATTTGTCGGCACGACGAAAAGCGCTTGGCGTCACTCAGGTAGCTCGATACAGTCAGAAGTCCTACCGCCTCGCAGCGTGCTCCGCCTCGCGACAACGATTCACCTCCACAGTGTCACATGCACCAACTCGGGAAAACTCGCCAAACGCGCCTTGTAGCGATCTGCCGAGGTATCGCCATGGGTCACCAAACTCAAAATACAGGCGTATTGCATCTGACCGACGCGCCACAGGTGCAGATCGGCCACTTCGGTGTCCGCCTCTTGCGCCAAGGCGCTGCGCACACGCTCGACTAGCGGGCTATCCATTTCGCGATCCAGCAGCACCTTGCCAGTTTCGAGCAGCAGGCCTTTGGCCCAGAGACCGATGATCAGCGCACCCACCAGCCCCATCGACGGGTCCAGCCAGCCCCAGCCAAACAGCTTGCCACCGAGCAGTGCGACAATCGCGGCAATGGACGTCAGGGTATCGGCCAACACATGCACAAACGCCGCATGACGGTTGAGATCCCGCCCGTCCGCCTTAGCTTCTTGCCCGTGATCGTGATCCTGGCCAGCATGAGCATGATCGTGGTCAGGTTGATCGCGCAGCAACCAGGCCGAAAGCAGATTGATCAGCAAGCCAACAGCCGCCACCCCAAGCGCCTGATCGAAACCAATTTCGACCGGTGCCCACAAACGCCAAAGCGACTCCACCGCCATCATCACCACCACCACGACCAGCAACACTGCACTGGCAAAACCCGCCAACACTTCGACCTTCCAGGTGCCGAAGGCAAAGCGTCGGTCCTGTGCATAGCGGCGCGCCAGCAGATACTCCAGGGCGGTCATGCCGATGGCGACCATATGTGAGGCCATATGCCAGCCATCGGCCAGCAATGCCATGGAGTTGAACCAATATCCCGCAGCGACTTCCACCAACATGGTCAGGCCAGTCAGCGCCGCGACCAGCCAGGCTTGGCGTTCGGCGCTGGACCCCAGCGGGCGGTAATCGTGGGACGGCCCCCAGCGCGAATGATTGCAGGCGGTCATTGGCATGCCTTAATAAATCAGTGGCCTGGACCAACTACAACCCCGTTGCCACCCTCGGTCAACCCATGAGCTTTAGAGCTAGAGCCCGAGCAGCGCAGCGCCTAAAATCGCCGCAGCCTTTAGGAGACGATTTATGCTGATGGTGCTATCCCCTGCCAAAACCCTCGACTACGAAAGCCCGCCGACCACTACCCGCTTCACCCAACCCGAGTACCTTGATCACGCCCAGGAGCTGATCATGCAGTTGCGCGAGCTCAGCCCCGCGCAAATTGGCGAGCTGATGCACCTCTCGGACAAGCTCTCCGGGCTGAATGCCGCCCGCTTTGGCAGTTGGACGCCCGACTTCAGCCCCAAGAACGCCAAGCAGGCACTGCTGGCCTTCAAGGGTGATGTGTATACCGGCATGCACGCGCAAGACTTCGCCGAGGCCGACTTCGACTTCGCCCAACAGCACCTGCGCATGCTCTCGGGTCTGTACGGAGTGTTGCGGCCGCTGGATTTGATGCAGCCCTACCGCCTGGAAATGGGCACCAAGCTGGCCAATCGCCGAGGCAAGGACCTTTACGCGTTCTGGGGTGAACGCATCAGCGGCTGGTTAAACGAGGCCTTGGTTGCTCAAGGCGACGCTATCCTGCTCAACCTGGCCTCCAACGAATACTTCAGCGCGGTGAAACGCCAAGCGCTCAATGCGCGGATCATCAACACCGAGTTCAAGGATCTGAAAAACGGCCAGTACAAGATCATCAGCTTCTACGCCAAAAAAGCCCGCGGCATGATGGCGCGCTACGTGATCAAAGAGCGCCTGAGCAACCCCGATGGCTTGAAGGATTTCAACGCTCAGGGCTATCGCTTCTCGGCAGAAAACTCCCAGCCAGACAGCCTGGTCTTCCTGCGCGACACACCACAAGACTGACCCGCCAAAAGCACTCGCAGCCCCGGCGAGTGCTGTCCTTTTCAGCCGACTAATCAGTCACCTCTTCTTGCGGCCGCCCCAGTATCACCAATCAAACGCAGGTGGACTTCGCCCGCCGAAAATAATTCATCTCGTCGCAAAATTTTCGAAATATTTATGCAGGCATGCCTGGCACTTTTCAAAAGTGCCATCAACATGCAATTACTTTAAAAACCGAAAGCTATTAGCGGCTCAAATTTTTATTACTGATGGCACTTTAACCCACTGCAAGTAATGGCAAAAAGTTATCTACCCGCAAAACTCCGTAAATCCTGAGCTCCCGATTAAAATGCCATCAATATGCAACTACCAGAATCAATCACTGGATTTCAATATTGCAGGAAAAGTCTGACGAACGGTAGGAACTAACATTTGGAAACACCGCTCATAACCCCCGGTAATGACTTCCACAAGACTGGTACAACGGTGCACTAAACGTTTTAAACGCGATCGCTAGTTCGCGTTTGGAATTAATCAAATAGCCATTTTTCATTAAGGAGAC
>JBOICE010000223.1:0-5938 GCA_050739815.1 Pseudomonas sp.
GAGAAGAGGGCGATGGCAAACTTCATGGCATACCCGACAAGAGAGATCCTGCCGGAATGATACGGCCTGAACACATAAGTTGCTCGCCACTGGCATGAAAAAGCCCGCCGAAGCGGGCCTTTCAAAGCGTCTGACCTATCAATCGTCGCTGCTGAATATGCCTAGCAACTGCAACAGGCTGACGAACAGGTTGTAGATGGACACGTACAGGCTGATGGTGGCCATGATGTAGTTACGCTCGCCGCCATGAATGATGGCGCTGGTCTGAAACAGGATGCAGACCGAGGAGAACAATACGAAACCGGCGCTGATCGCCAGTTGCAGGCCGCTGATCTGGAAGAAGATGCTCGCCAGGGTCGCGCCGATCAGTACAAAGAAACCCGCGGTGATAAAGCCAGCCAGGAAGCTCATGTCCTTGCGCGTGGTCAATACATAGGCCGAGAGGCCGCAGAATACCAGCGCGGTCATGGCAAACGCCGAACTAACTACCTCGCCGCCATTGGGCATGCCCAAGTAGCGATTGAGGATCGGCCCGAGGGTGTAACCCATAAAGCCCGTCAAGGCGAATGTTGCGACTAGGCCCCAGGGCGAATTACGCAGTTTGGCTGCCAGAAAGAACAGGCCGTAAAAGCCGAGCAAGACCACGAAGAAACTTGGGTAAGGAACGCGCATCTGCTGGGCCACATAGGCCACCAAGCCACTGAAGGCCAGTGTCATGGCGAGCAGGCCATAAGTGTTGCGCAGGACGCGGCTGACTTCTTGCTGCTCAACCTGCGCGTGGTTGAGTGCGTAATCTTGTTCGTGCATGGCGACACTCCTGAAAGGACTAAGGGTTCCGTGATCA
Organism: Pseudomonas sp.; assembly: GCA_050739815.1. Lineage (GTDB taxonomy): Bacteria > Pseudomonadota > Gammaproteobacteria > Pseudomonadales > Pseudomonadaceae > Aquipseudomonas. The sequence goes on from JBOICE010000223.1 coordinate 845, forward strand.
AGGTCGAAATGGATCATAACAGAGACTTCGTTACTGCCAATCTTGAGAGTTTGACAGTGTGTTTCGTTCGGGTATTATTGCCGCCCGCACTTTTGCGGAGGTGTGGCCGAGTGGTTTAAGGCAACGGTCTTGAAAACCGTCGACTGTAACAGGTCCGTGAGTTCGAATCCCACCGCCTCCGCCATCTTCTTTTCGTTCAAATAAGCAGCGTCAAAATCCAAAAGTTTGGCGTTTTCTATTTGACGGTTATGCGCCAAGATAGGTCTTGCCGGAGCTTTTTGTTAAGGTGGCCGGCATCCAATAAGACCGCTGAAAGAGCGGCTTTTGACGCACAACGAGGTGTCGCTTGATTAGGGTGCTAGTGGTCGATGACCACGATTTAGTTCGAACAGGTATCACCCGTATGTTGGCCGACATCGATGGTCTGCAGGTGGTGGGGCAAGCTGACTCCGGTGAGGAGTCGCTTAAAAAAGCCCGCGAACTAAAACCGGATGTCGTGCTGATGGATATCAAAATGCCCGGCATCGGCGGCCTTGAAGCAACTCGTAAACTCCTGCGTAGCCACCCTGATCTGAAAGTCGTTGCCGTGACCGTCTGTGAAGACGATCCGTTCCCTACGCGCCTGCTCCAGGCCGGTGCGGCCGGTTACCTGACTAAGGGCGCCGCGCTCGAGGAGATGGTTCAAGCCATTCGGATGGTATTCGCCGGCCAGCGTTATATCAGCCCGCAGATTGCCCAGCAGTTAGCGTTGAAGTCATTCCAGCCGCAGGCCAATAGTTCTCCCTTCGATTTGCTGTCTGAGCGCGAAATCCAGATTGCCCTGATGATCGCCGGCTGCCAGAAGGTACAGAGCATCTCCGATAAGCTCTGCCTGTCGCCAAAAACAGTGAATACCTACCGCTACCGCATTTTCGAGAAGCTCGCGATTACCAGCGACGTAGAATTGGCCTTGTTGGCCGTGCGTCATGGCATGGTCGATGCCTCCAGCTGAGATGGCTGAGCCGTTCGACTCCAGTGCTTTCCTCGCCACCTGCAGCGGTCGGCCAGGCGTTTATCGCATGTTCGATGCGAATGCCAAGCTGCTCTATGTAGGCAAAGCAAAAAACCTGAAGAAGCGCTTAGCCAGCTACTTCCGCAAGACAGGGCTGGCGCCGAAGACCGCCGCATTAGTCGCCAAGATCGCTCAGATCGAAACCACCATCACTGCCAACGAGACTGAGGCGCTGCTGCTTGAGCAGACTCTGATCAAGGAGTGGCGGCCGCCTTACAACATCCTGCTGCGGGACGATAAGTCCTATCCCTATGTATTTCTGTCCGATGGCGACTACCCGCGCCTGAGTATTCATCGTGGCGCCAAGAAGCAGAAAGGACGTTATTTTGGGCCCTACCCGAGCGCTGGGGCTATTCGTGAAAGCCTCAGCTTATTGCAGAAGGCCTTTTTGGTCCGTCAGTGCGAAGACAGCTACTTCAAGAACCGCACCCGGCCTTGCCTGCAATATCAAATCAAACGCTGTAAAGGCCCCTGCGTCGGTCTGGTTGACCCCTCTGAGTACGCACAGGATGTCCGGCACTCAATCATGTTTCTCGAGGGGCGCAGCAATGCCCTGACTGACGAGTTGTCCAGTGGTATGGAGCAGGCGGCCATAAACCTTGAGTTTGAGCGCGCGGCCGAACTGCGCGATCAAATTTCATTGCTCCGCCGCGTGCAGGATCAGCAAAGCATGGAGGGCGGCACGGGCGATGTGGACGTTGTGGCGGCCATGGTCAACCCCGGAGGGGCTTGCGTTCACCTGATCAGCGTGCGCGGCGGGCGAGTGCTGGGCAGCAAGAATTTCTACCCGCAGGTGGCGATTGAGGAAGATGTCAGTGAAGTGCTGGCGGCGTTCCTCGCGCAGTACTACCTGAGCAGTCATGAGCGCGATCTGCCTAGCGAACTCATCGTTAATGCCGCCCACGACGATTTTCCAGCATTGATCGGGGCGATTGAAACGCTGCGAGGGCGGGAGTTGAGCATCAGTTACCGTGTGCGTGGCACTCGAGCGCGTTGGCAGCAGTTGGCTGTGACCAACGCCGAGCAGGCGCTCGCATCGCGTCTGGCCGATCGTCAGCACATCGCCGCGCGTTTCGATGCTTTGGCACAAGCGCTTGACCTGGATGAGCTGCCGCAGCGCATGGAGTGCTTCGATATCAGTCATTCCAGCGGTGAGGCGACGGTTGCCTCCTGCGTCGTCTTCGGTCCAGAAGGGCCACTTAAATCCGATTACCGTCGTTACAACATCGAGGGCGTTACGGCGGGCGATGACTACGCCGCCATGCATCAGGCGCTTACTCGTCGCTTCAGCAAAGTTAAGGATGGCGAGGGTAAGTTGCCGGATATCCTTTTGGTGGATGGTGGTAAAGGCCAGTTGGCGATGGCTCGGGAGGTGCTGCAAGAGTTGGCCGTGCCGGATCTAATCTTGCTTGGGGTGGCCAAGGGCACAACTCGCAAGCCTGGATTGGAAACTCTTTATTTGAATGATGCGGCTCATGAGTTCACCTTGCCGGGTAATTCACCGGCTCTGCATCTGATCCAGCAGATTCGCGATGAGTCGCACCGTTTTGCCATTACCGGGCACCGTGCGCGGCGTGGCAAAACACGCCGTACTTCCAGTCTCGAAGAGGTCGCCGGGGTAGGGCCGAAGCGGCGGCGTGAGCTGCTGAATCATTTTGGTGGCCTGCAAGAGCTGGTGCGCGCCAGCGCTGAAGAAATCGCCAAAGCACCTGGAATCAGTAAAAAGCTTGCTGAGCTGATTTATGCCGCCCTGCACAGCGAGTAGAATGCCGGCTCACCTCGCAGCCTAGTTGTGCCGATGAATATCCCCAACCTGATTACCATACTGCGCGTCCTGCTGATCCCGATCTTTATTTTGCTGTTCTACCTACCGTTCTCGTGGAGCTATCTGGCCGCTAGTGCGGTGTTTGGTTTTGCCGCCATCACAGACTGGCTCGACGGCTATCTGGCTCGTCGCCTGCAGCAAAGCACGCCATTTGGGGCTTTTCTCGATCCTGTGGCAGACAAGCTGATGGTGGCTGTTGCGTTGGTGTTGTTGGTCGAGGAGCACGCGACTTTTTGGCTGACCCTGCCGGCGGCAATCATCATCGGCAGAGAGATTGTCATCTCGGCATTGCGTGAGTGGATGGCCGAGCTAGGCGCCAGGGCGCATGTATCGGTGTCTAACCTGGGCAAATGGAAGACGGCCGCGCAGATGGTGGCGCTGGTGATCTTATTGGCTAGCCCGCCGTCAGAGACTGTCTGGGTGGTGCTTGGCTTTGTACTGCTGATTGTCGCGGCAGCGCTAACCCTGTGGTCCATGGTGCAGTACTTGATCGCCGCCTGGCCGCACCTTAGTCCGACTGCGAAAAATAAATAAGCTTTTTTGAATCAAGGGGTTGACGGGGTGTTTGGATTCTATAAAATGGCGCCCGTCACCAAGACGCGGGAATAGCTCAGTTGGTAGAGCACGACCTTGCCAAGGTCGGGGTCGCGAGTTCGAGTCTCGTTTCCCGCTCCAATTTGTTGACGTTGACGCCGCAATTTGCGGCGTCTTCGTTTGAGGCCGGGTGGCAGAGTGGTTATGCTGCGGATTGCAAATCCGTCTATGCCGGTTCGATTCCGACCTCGGCCTCCATTATAGATAAGCCCCGTAGATCTTTGATCTACGGGGCTTTTTCTATTGGGGCCGCTATCCCGCAGATACTCAATATGTAGCCGTTGAAACTTGCGTCGCAGGGTAGGGCTGTATATATTCCTGCGCTCGCCATGAGGCGCGGACGTTGAGTCTGCTGTAAGCGCCCATAGCCGATATATAGCTCTACCGCCCGGATGGCGAAATTGGTAGACGCAAGGGACTTAAAATCCCTCGTTCGTGAGGACGTGCCGGTTCGACCCCGGCTCCGGGCACCAGTATTCATAAGGGTTTCAGCGGTTAAGTTCTCTTTTTCGAGACTTCTGAAACTTTCTGGCTCACACCTGGCTCACACGGCCTTGGTAGTCGGCTCAGTTTTAACCTCTCTCCAGCAGCACCAGCGGGCACATTTTTGCGCCGGCTGAATCTCGAGCTGATTGGAAAGGGTGCCCCATATCAGAGGCGCCCTTGCTGGTCGGTCAGATTGGCCGGGAAGGGGTGAGCGATTCGCTCACCCCTTCGGCAGTGAATGCCTCGGACGACTCCGCAAAATTGCGGCGCAGTGCCTTGCTGTGATCTTGCTGTGCGGGTGCCGCTTGCCTGGCTTCATCCATGGGGTGTTTCGCAGATTGCTATCGGTTGGCTGTCTCGCGTGCGCGCTCGTTTGTCGCGTACCAACTTTTAGGGCTTCTGCGAGCTCAACAAAATCGCGCGCGCGTAGTACACGAGGTGAAGGACAGGTCTACGCCTTTCTGAGTATCTCGCGCTCGCGCGCGTACTTGTCACTAAATCATCAAAGCGCAGCTCTTTTATGGGCTGTGAAAATCATCAAACCTTGTCGCGCTTTAGCTTTTCCTCGATAGCCTGGCGCACGAACTCCGAACGATTGGCGCAGGGATAGCGGATCAGCCGATCAATCGCCGCCACGGTGTCAGACTCCACAGACACGATCAGCCGGGTTTTGGGCTTGGTGCCGAACTTGCGGTTTTTGCTCATGCCGGCGCCTCTCTGCTAGTGATTGAAGGCCAAGTTTTATCAGCCTCTCATGGGGTTAACCTTGCCGTGATGTTGCCGTCCTCATGCGGCTGGGCGTGGCTACTTGTTGCAGGCGTCAAAGCACTGCTCGGCAGACCTTGAGGTGTTCGCCTTGCAGGCGGTTAACCACGAAGCAAACGATGCGGATGATCCGGATGCCGCCGAGCACATGGCTGGCGTGCAGAATTAACCAGAGATGGCGTAGAGGGTAAGAGCAGAAACGAAAAGCCCCGCTCGGCGGCGGGGCGTGGGGTTCTGACAGTCGACCTTGTCTTGGTCGCTTACGCCTCAACCTCCAGTGTTGTCGTAGTACGATCCGTACCCACCACTGTCTCCGCTACTGCCTCCATCGGTTTTACCGTGGCCATTGCAGGATGATCCGCTTATCGCAATG
>JBOICE010000224.1:0-3683 GCA_050739815.1 Pseudomonas sp.
TTAGTAGTCTCACCGGTTCGGCTGCTGCGAGCATGACCGAGGCGAGCCATGATCCCGAGTTGGACGCGCTGAATGAGCTGCCAGCCGTGAAGATGGCGCTCGAGCTTGGCGCCAAGGCGCAGGCAGCAGCGCAGCAACAGGCCACGCCTAATGCTGCGGCCACGCAAACGGCGACGAGTGCTGGACAGAATTTCGCCAATGCGCTGGCCGCCTTCGCTGAGCAGCCTGTGCTGAGTGGCGAGGCTAAGACGGATGCCGAACTGCCGCTCAGTGAGCTGGCAACTGAAGGCCTGGAAGTTCTGCAAGAAAGTTCGAGTGATGCTCGGGCAGATAACTTCGCCAGCAAGCTCAGTGCCCTGAGCCAGGCGGTTGCTCAGCAGGCTATGCAGAGTCAGCGGGCGACTCTGATTCCCGGCCAGCCCGTACCGATGCAGCAGGGTGGTTGGAGCGAGGCGGTAGTGGATCGGGTGATGTGGCTATCCAGCCAGAACCTAAAATCCGCCGAGATTCAGCTGGATCCGGCCGAACTGGGGCGTCTGGAGGTGCGAATCAATCTGCATCAGGACCAGACGCAAGTCACCTTCGCCAGCCCTAACGCGGGGGTGCGCGATGCCTTGGAGGGACAGATGCACCGCTTGCGTGAATTGTTCGCCCAGCAAGGCATGAACATGCTCGATGTCAATGTCTCTGACCAGTCGCTGAACCGTGGCTGGCAAGGGCAGGGTGGGGATGGTCAAAGCCGAGGTGGGGCGGGTAGCGATCGATCACCTGGCGTTGAAGACGATGGGCTGCCGCTGTCTGTGAGTGAGGCACGCAGTGCTAGGGTGACCAGTGGCCGTGGGCTGGTGGATTACTACGCCTAAGAGCCTGTTGATGATCCGCTTCGCTGCGTTGTGCCTTGGGAGCCATATGGATGTGGAGAATGCCGCTACTAGTTGGGAGCGGGTGCAGACCTGACCTTTGCTCGCCTGGAGCGTAAACAGGCTTTGAGTCGAAGCTTGCCGAGTGTGCAGATTTGCCTGCGCGCCGATCTAAACTGAGCTCGCCCGGTTACCCTCAGGTAGCCGGGCGAACTCGTTTTGGGTGACAGTACGCGGCCAGGCTGGTATATCCGCTGCGCGACTCAGGTGCTCTGACTTAGAAACTGTCTACAAAACGTCCGTGCCCGGCCATGCTGCGGCAAAATGGCCTCGGAATGCTCATGTACTCGCTTGTATATTCCGTTTCCTTCGTCCTTTTTGATTTCCTGACCCTTGTTCGGCTGTGTGCACACAGCGACTTCGGCTGCTTGGTTTTCAAGCTGGCATAACACTTGCTCTCAACCCTTTGAACGCGGATAGAACTCCGATCAGTGACGGAATATTGGCATGGCTAAGAAAGACAACGAGCAAACCCTGCCATCTGCGGCAGCCCCGGCGGCTGGCAAAGGCAAACTAAAGCTCATCATCCTGATTGTTAGCGTGCTGCTGCTGGCAATTGGCTTGTCTGTAGGGGGCACTTGGTTCTTCCTCAACAAGGGCGACAAGAAGGAGGAAGCGAAGGCTGAGGCGGCCAGTGGCGAGCAGGCTGCAACGGGTAAGCAACCGGCCATCTACGAAATGCTTACGCCGGCCTTCATCGTTAACTTCAACTACAAAGGGCGGCAGCGCTATATGCAGGTCAGTATCGCGCTGATGGCCCGTGACCAAGCGCTGCTGGATGCGCTGAAGGTCCACATGCCGGTATTGCGGAATAACCTGGTGATGCTGTTCTCCGGTCAGGATTTTGACTCATTGGCCACCCCGGTGGGCAAGGAAATGCTCCGCCAACTGGCGACCGCCAGCGTGCAAGAGCTTGCGCAGAAAGAGACGGGCAACGTGACCGTCGAACAAGTGCTCTTCACTAACTTCGTCTTACAGTAGGTACAGCCGATGGCCGTCCAAGACCTGTTGTCCCAGGATGAGATCGACGCGCTCTTACACGGTGTCGATGACGGTGTGGTCGACACCGAAGACGCGGCTGTGCCGGGCAGTGTCAAAAGTTATGACCTGTCCAGCCAGGATCGCATCGTTCGCGGACGCATGCCGACCCTGGAAATGATCAACGAACGCTTCGCCCGTTATACCCGTATCAGCATGTTCAACCTGCTGCGCCGCTCGGCAGACGTGGCGGTCGGCGGCGTGCAGGTGATGAAGTTTGGTGAGTACGTGCATTCACTGTATGTACCCACCAGTCTCAACCTGGTGAAGATGAAGCCGCTGCGCGGCACTGGCCTGTTCATTCTGGATGCCAAGCTGGTATTCAAGCTGGTGGACAACTTCTTTGGCGGTGATGGCCGGCACGCCAAGATCGAAGGGCGCGAGTTCACCCCGACCGAGCTGCGGGTTGTACGCATGGTGCTGGATCAGGCCTTTATCGATATGAAGGAAGCCTGGCACGCGGTGATGGATGTGCATTTCGAGTACATGAACTCGGAAGTGAATCCGGCCCTGGCGAATATCGTCAGTCCCAGTGAAGTGGTGGTGGTTTCGACATTCCATATCGAACTGGACGGCGGTGGCGGCGACCTGCACATCACCATGCCTTATTCGATGATCGAACCGATTCGCGACATGCTCGATGCCGGCTTCCAATCCGATGTCGATGATCAGGACGAGCGCTGGGTAAAAGCCTTGCGTGAAGACATTCTCGACGTCAGCGTGCCGCTGAGTGCCACCATCGCCCGCCGGCAACTGCGTCTGCGGGATATTTTGCATATGCAGCCGGGGGATGTGATCCCGGTAGAAATGGCCGAAAACATGGTGATGCGCGCCAGCGGCGTACCGGCTTTCAAGGTCAAGCTGGGCGCGCACAAGGGCAACCTGGCTTTTCAAGTGTTGGAACCGATTGAGCGGCAACGCTGACGGTGCACCGTTAAACCAAATTCTGATGTAACCCGTTTACAGCTAGGCGAGGACCAGCACCATGGCAGATGACACACATACCACCCCCGAGGAGCAGGCACTGGCTGATGAATGGGCGGCGGCACTCTCCGAGGCTGGCGATGCTAGCCAGGACGACATAGATGCGATGCTGGCCCACAGCGGCTCGGCGGCTGAGCCATCGGCCCCACGTGCGCCGATGGAAGAGTTCGGCAGCATGCCGAAATCCAACTTGCCGGTTAGCTTGGATGGACCGAACCTGGATGTGATTCTCGATATCCCGGTGTCGATTTCCATGGAGGTCGGCAACACCGAAATCACCATTCGCAACCTGCTGCAGCTCAATCAGGGCTCGGTGATCGAACTCGACCGCCTGGCGGGTGAGCCCTTGGATGTGTTGGTCAACGGCACCCTGATCGCGCATGGCGAAGTCGTGGTGGTCAACGAGAAGTTCGGTATCCGCCTGACCGATGTGATCAGCCCGAGCGAACGCATCAAGAAGCTGCGCTGAAACCATGCACACATCGCACAAGATCCTTGGCGTTATCTTGAGTCTGCCACTCGGCGCGTTGGCCGCTGAGCCGGCGACGCAAGCCGTGACGCCGCTGGCTAGCAGCGGCATTGGCGGACAGTTGGTGCAGCTGTTGCTGGGGCTACTGCTGGTGATCGGGTTGATCTTCTTGCTGGCCTGGCTGATGCGCCGGGTGCAGCAGAGTGGTCCGCGCGGGAATCAGGTCATCAAGTTGCTCGCCAGCCAAGCCCTGAGCCCGCGTGATCGTCTGG
>JBOICE010000225.1:0-3942 GCA_050739815.1 Pseudomonas sp.
CCCCGAGGCGGCTGACTTTTTTCAGTGCATCGCGGGTTTTGAAGGCGCCGTTGGCGTCGCGGTGGGCCACGATATTCTGCGCCAGGGTCGCATTCAGGCCGGAGATGCGTGCCAGCAGGGCCACCGAGGCGGTGTTGACGTCGACACCGACGGCGTTCACGCAGTCTTCCACCACCGCATCCAGGCTACGTGCCAGTTTCAGTTGGGAGACATCGTGCTGGTACTGGCCGACGCCAATGGATTTCGGGTCGATTTTCACCAGTTCGGCCAGTGGATCCTGCAGGCGCCGGGCGATCGACACCGCGCCACGGATCGACACGTCGAGATCGGGGAACTCCTTGGCCGCCAGTTCCGAGGCCGAGTACACCGATGCACCGGCTTCGCTGACCATGATTTTGGTCATTTTCAGTGCCGGGTATTTTTTGATCAGTTCGGCGGCCAGCTTGTCGGTCTCGCGGCTGGCGGTGCCATTGCCGATGGCGATCAGATCGACCGAATGCTTGGCGCACAGCGCGGCGAGCACGGCGATGGTCTGGTCCCACTGGTTCTTCGGCACGTGCGGGTAGACGGTGGCGGTGTCCAGCAGCTTACCGGTGGCATCCACCACCGCGACCTTGCAGCCGGTGCGCAGGCCAGGGTCGAGGCCCAGGGTCGCGCGCGGGCCGGCCGGCGCGGCAAGCAGCAAGTCGTGCAGGTTATGGGCGAAGACGCTGATCGCTTCGTTCTCCGCGCTTTCGCGCAGCTCGCCGAACAGGTCGGTTTCCAGGTGGGTATAGAGCTTGACCTTCCAGGTCCAGCGCACCACTTCGCTGAGCCATTTGTCGGCGGCGCGACCTTGGTCTTTCAGGCCGAAACGCTCGCCGATCATCAGCTCGCATGGGTGCAGGGTGCCCGGTGCATCGTCGCCGGCTTTCAGCGCGGCGCCGAGGATGCCCTCGTTGCGGCCACGGAAAATCGCCAGGGCGCGGTGCGAGGGCACGCTTTTCAGCGGTTCGTCGTGCTCGAAGTAGTCACGGAACTTGGCGCCTTCTTCTTCCTTGTCGGCGACCACGCGGGCGCTCAGAGTGGCTTCGTGCTTGAGGAAGCTGCGCAGCTTGTCGAGCAGGCTGGCGTCTTCGGCGAAGCGCTCCATCAGGATGTATTTGGCGCCTTCCAGCACCGCCTTCAGATCGGCGAAGCCTTTTTCCGCGTCGACGAAGCGTGCAGCTTCGCCTTCCGGGCTCAAGTTCGGGTCGTTGAACAGATCCTCGGCCAACTCGCCGAGGCCGGCTTCCAGGGCGATCTGGCCCTTGGTACGGCGCTTTTGCTTGTAGGGTAAATACAGGTCTTCGAGGCGTGTCTTGGTATCGGCGAGTTTGATTTCACGGGCCAGTTCGGGGCTCAGCTTGCCTTGCTCTTCGATGCTGGCGAGGATGCTGGCGCGGCGGTCGTCGAGTTCGCGCAGGTAGCGCAGGCGCTCTTCGAGGTTGCGCAGCTGGGTGTCGTCCAGGCTGCCGGTAACTTCTTTACGGTAACGGGCGATGAACGGCACGGTAGAGCCTTCATCGAGCAAGGCCACGGCGGCTGCGACCTGTTGCGGGCGGACACCGAGTTCTTCGGCGATACGGTTGTTAATGCTGTCCATAAAACCACCTGACAGAGAAATGAAGGCAAGCCGCGCTTGCCGCAAAAAGGTCGGCAGTATACCTATGGAGCCTGTCGGGCCAATATCCAGGCTGTTGCCATAAGGCCGAGCCTAGGCTCGACAGCCGCCTGGCTTGCGCCGCGAGCGGGGGGAAAAATCTGCTAACGAATGCTGCGCACGCGTAGCGCGGCGTCTGGGCCATAATGTGCGCCGAGCTGAAAGGAGCCTCTATGAGCAGCACTGCCACGGTTGAAGGCGAAAAAATCCTCATTGTCGATGACGACCCCGGTCTACGGCGCTTGTTAGAGCGCTTTCTCGATGAGCAAGGCTACCGCGTACGGACGGTGGAAAACGTCGAGCAGATGGACCGTCTGCTAGCCCGCGAATTGTTCCAGTTGGTGGTGCTCGACCTGATGTTGCCGGGCGAGGATGGCCTGTCGGCCTGTCGCCGCCTGCGTGAATCGAACAATCAGGTACCGATCATCATGCTCACCGCCAAAGGCGATGAGAGCAGCCGGATCCAGGGTTTGGAGCAAGGCGCAGACGATTATCTGGCCAAACCCTTCAACCCGCGCGAGCTGCTGGCGCGGATCAAGGCGGTACTGCGCCGGCAGACCGTGCCGGTGCCGGGCGCGCCGGGCAGCGAGGACGAAACGGTCAGCTTCGGCGACTACGAGCTGTTCCTCGCCACCCGCGAGCTGAAGCGTGGCGACGAGCTGCAAATGCTCACCACCGGCGAGTTCGCCGTGCTCAAGGCGCTGGTGCAACACGCCCGTGAGCCACTGACCCGCGACAAGTTGATGAACCTGGCGCGGGGCCGTGAATGGGACGCGCTGGAGCGCTCCATCGACGTGCAGATCTCGCGTTTGCGGCGGCTGATCGAGCCGGACCCGTCGAAGCCGCGCTATATCCAGACAGTCTGGGGTGTCGGTTACGTGTTCGTACCGGATGGCAATAAATAGTCCCGGCCTACCGATGGATTCTTTGGTTATTCATGAAAACCCCGCTGTGGTTCCCGCAAAGCTTCTTCGCCCGCACGCTCTGGCTGGTGCTGGTGGTCGTGCTGTTCTCCAAGGCGCTGACCCTGGTTTATCTGATGATGAACGAGGACGTGCTGGTCGACCGCCAATACAGCCACGGTGCGGCGTTGACCGTGCGCGTCTACTGGGCGACGGATGCAGAGTCACGCCCGCTGGTTGCCAAGGCCGCCGGTTTGCGCTGGACCCCAGACGCCGCCGCGCCGCCGGGTGAGCAGCACTGGCCCTACACCGGGATCTTTCAGCGGCAGATGCGCATGGAGCTGGGCCCGGATACCGAAGTGCGTCTGCGCGTGCATCAACCGTCCGCGCTGTGGGTACGGGCGCCCAATCTGGGTGACGGCTGGGTCGAGGTGCCGCTGTACCCGCACCCGTTGCGCGGGCAGAAGATCTGGAGCGTGCTTGGCTGGTTCCTGGCCATTGGCTTGTTGTCGACTGCGGCGGCCTGGATCTTCGTGCGCCAGCTCAACCAGCCACTCAAACAGCTGGTGTTCGCGGCCCGCCAACTGGGTCAGGGTCGCAGCGTGCGCCTGCCGGTCAGCGACACCCCGAGCGAGATGGCCGAGGTGTATCGCGCCTTCAACCAGATGGCCGAGGGCGTCGAACAAGCCGCCCGCGAGCGTGAGCTGATGCTCGCCGGGGTTTCCCATGACCTGCGTACGCCGCTGACCCGCTTGCGGCTGTCGCTGGAGTTGCTGAACAGCGACGCCGAGTTGATCGAGGATATGGTGCGCGACATCGAGGACATGGACGCGATCCTCGATCAGTTCCTCGCCTTTATCCGCGATGGTCGCGACGAGAGGCTGGAGGAGGTGGCGCTCGCCGAACTGGTGCACGAAGTTGTGGCGCCGTTCAATCAAACTCAGGAACGGGTGCGCCTGTGCATCGAGCCGGTGCCGCCATTCCCGTTGCGTCGGGTGTCGATCAAGCGGCTGCTGAACAATCTGATCGAGAATGCCATGCATCACGGCGGCAATGCCGTGGAAGTGGCGGCTTACGTTTCCGGGGATCAGAGCGCGCCCTATGTGGTGCTCAGCGTGCTGGATCGTGGCCATGGGATTAATCCGGCGGAGCTGGACGATATCTTCAACCCCTTCATTCGTGGCGACCGTGCGCGCGGCGGTAAGGGCACCGGCCTTGGCCTGGCGATCGTCAAACGCATCGCGGCCCAGCACGGTGGCAGCGTCGAGTTGCGCAACCGTTCGGGTGGCGGGCTGGAGGCGCGGGTGTGCTTGCCGTTGGGGCTGCTACTGCCGCGCGATGCGGCTTGATTGCAGCTCT
>JBOICE010000226.1:0-24900 GCA_050739815.1 Pseudomonas sp.
CAATCTTGTCCGGGTGTCCTTCCGACACGGACTCGGAGGTGAAAAGAGAGTATTCGCTCATCTCGACGGTTTCCTAGGTTATCGATGGATGCACCGATGGGTGTGTGTCGCCAGCTGGCCGCTGAAAGTGTCGGACCTGAATCTGGAAACCATTACGTAAGCCCACATACAGGCTTTCACCGGGCGTAAGCCCTGCGGCTGAGGCCCAGCGGGCCAAATCGTCCTGTTCAAAGCCCAACCAGAGATCACCGCAGGCCTCCCTGGCCCAACTCTGATTGTGGCTGCACAACTCGGTGATCAACAAACTACCGCCGGCCTGTACGCGCGGCGCCAGTTGTTTCAAGGCTTCGGCCGGCGCAGCGAAATGGTGCAAAACCATATTCAGCACCACGCAATCGGCGGTCTCGCAGGCGGAACCCAAGGCGTCGGCCAGCTGTAAATCAACATTGCTCAGTCCTTCGCGCTCGCAGCGCAGGCGCGCCAGTTCGAGCATCGCCGGGCTGTTATCCAGCGCCGTGACCCGGCTGAAACGCCGTGCCAGTTCTGGCAGGAAACCGCCGTCGCCGGGGCCGACTTCCAGCGCCGTGGCACGGGCGGGAAAGCTCAATGCGTCGAGCAGCGCCAACACGCTGTCGTGGTACTGCGGCAGCCCGGCGATCAAATCCTGCTGCGCCTGGAAGCTGGCAGCCATCCGCGCGAAAAAGTCGTGGCTGGCCGCTGCGCGCTGGCCATGCACCTCGCCGATGCGCGTTTGCACGTCCGGCGGCAGTGTCAGTTCATCCACTTCGTCCAGCAGCGCCGCGTGCAGCGTGCCGCCGAACACTTCACTTTGCGGCAAGGCGCGGCGATAGAAAATCGCATTGCCCTCGCGGCGGCTAGCGACCAGCCCGGCTTGCGCGAGCACTTTCAAATGATGGCTCATGCCGGACTGACCGGTGGCGAAGATCTGCGCCAGCTCCAGTACACCAAAGGAATCGTTGGACAGTGCGCGCAACACATTCAAACGCAGCGGGTCGCCTCCGGCTTTGCACAGGGCAGCCAGTTCGTCGCAGTCGTCATGGCGGATCAAGGGCGCGCGCAAATTCATGGGGCGGCAGTCTAGCCCCCGGTTTTGCTGCTCGCAATGCCAATATCAAAAAGTTTTGATATTGGCTGATGGGCGGCTGGGTCTTGCCTGCAGTGATGATGGGCTGGTGGCGCTGTGCTTGCCAAGGGCAGCCGGCTCTCCTGATAAACGGTCGCGACTGGGCCCTGTCGGCCTTGTCGAGTGGGCAGGCGTCTGCGGCTAAGGCGCTGCGAACCTGCCAGCACGCGACAAATAACTGCGCTTTTGGCCGGCGCATGACCATCTGTGATTGCCCCCGCAGGCTTGGCTGGGCGAAAATGGCCGCCTTTTTTCGACCCGCTGTTTTAATGCAGCCTCCCAGGAGATCAGCGATGCCCAGCCGTCGTGAGCGTGCCAATGCGATTCGTGCCCTCAGCATGGATGCCGTGCAAAAAGCCAACAGCGGTCACCCCGGCGCCCCCATGGGCATGGCCGACATCGCCGAAGTGTTGTGGCGCGATTACCTCAAGCACAACCCGAGCAACCCGGAATTCGCCGACCGCGACCGCTTCGTGATGTCCAACGGCCACGGCTCGATGCTGCAATACTCGCTGCTGCACCTGACCGGCTACGACGTCACTGTCGATGACCTGAAAAACTTCCGTCAGCTCGGCTCGCGCACGCCGGGCCACCCCGAGTTCGGCTATACGGCCGGCATCGAGACCACCACGGGCCCGCTCGGCCAAGGCCTGGCCAACGCCGTGGGTTTCGCCCTGGCGGAGAAAGTCTTGGCGGCGCAGTTCAACCGTGACGGTCACCAGATCGTCGACCACCACACCTACGTCTTCCTGGGCGACGGCTGCATGATGGAAGGCATCTCCCATGAGGTCTGCTCGCTGGCGGGCACTCTGGGCCTGGGCAAACTGATCGCCTTCTACGACGACAACGGCATCTCCATCGACGGCGAAGTGCATGGCTGGTTCACCGACGACACCCCCAAGCGCTTCGAAGCCTACGGCTGGCAGGTGATCCGCAATGTCGACGGGCATGACGCGGATGAAATCAAGACCGCTATCGACACCGCCCGCAAAAGCGCGCAGCCGACCCTGATCTGCTGCAAGACCGTGATCGGTTTCGGTTCGCCGAACAAGCAAGGCAAGGAAGATTGCCACGGCGCCCCGCTGGGTAACGACGAAATTGCCCTGACCCGCGCAGCCCTCGGCTGGAGCCATGGCCCGTTCGAAGTGCCGAGCGAAATCTATTCCGCCTGGGATGCCAAGCAGGCCGGCGCCGCCGCCGAGGCCGAGTGGAATCAGCGCTTCGCCGCCTACACCGCCGCCTACCCGGAGCTGGCCAGCGAGTTCAGCCGCCGGATCAAGGGCGAGTTGCCGGCCGACTTCGCCGCGAAGGCTGCGGCCTATATCGCCGACGTCGCCAACAAGGGCGAAACCATCGCCAGCCGCAAGGCCAGCCAGAACGCCCTGAACGCTTTCGGCCCCTTGCTGCCGGAATTCCTCGGCGGTTCGGCTGACCTCGCCGGCTCCAACCTGACCCTGTGGAAAGGCTGCAAGGGCGTGAGCGCCGAAGACGCCAACGGCAACTATATGTTCTACGGTGTGCGCGAGTTCGGCATGAGCGCGATCATGAACGGCGTTGCTCGCCACGGTGGCTTCATTCCCTACGGCGCGACCTTCCTGGTCTTCATGGAGTACGCCTGCAACGCCGTGCGCATGGCCGCACTGATGAAGCAGCGCGTGCTGTTCGTCTACACCCATGACTCCATCGGCCTGGGCGAGGACGGCCCGACTCACCAGCCGATCGAGCAGCTGGCCAGCCTGCGTATGACGCCGAATCTGGATTGCTGGCGTCCTTGCGATGCGGTGGAGTCCGCCGTGGCTTGGAAGCAGGCTATCGAGCGCAATGACGGTCCGTCCGCGCTGATTTTCTCCCGCCAGAACCTCGCGCATCAGGCGCGGGAAGTGGAGCAAGTCGCCAACATCAGCCGTGGCGGTTACGTGCTGAGAGATTGCGCCGGCGAAGCGGAGCTGATTTTGATCGCCACCGGCTCGGAGGTCGGCCTGGCGGTACAGGCATTCGACCAGCTCAGCGAGCAAGGCCGTCGGGTGCGTGTGGTTTCCATGCCGTGCACCAGCGTGTTCGATGCCCAGGACGCCGGCTACAAGCAGTCCGTGCTGCCGTTGCAAATCGGTGCGCGGATCGCCATCGAAGCCGCCCATGCCGACTACTGGTACAAGTATGTTGGCCTCGAAGGCCGGGTGATCGGCATGACCACCTTTGGTGAGTCGGCACCGGCACCGGCGTTGTTCGAGCATTTCGGCTTCACTCTGGAGAACATTCTGGATACCGCCGCCGAACTGCTGGAAGGCTAAGTGTGCTCTAAGCCCTTCTCCCTCCGGGAGAAGGTGGCCCGCAGGGCCGGATGAGGGAAACTCGGCCTAGTGTGTCCCTCACCCCAATCCCTCTCCCGGTAGGAAGGGGGCTACCGACGCGAGAATCCCATGTCCCAGCACCGCCCCTACAAAGTTGCCCTCAACGGCTATGGCCGGATCGGCCGTTGCGTGCTGCGCGCGCTGTATGAGCGCGGGGCAACGGCCGGTTTCGAGGTGGTGGCGCTGAATGACCTGGCCGATCTGGCCAGCCTCGAATACCTGACGCGCTTCGACTCTACCCACGGCCGTTTTCCTGGCGACGTGCGGATCGAAGGCGATTGCCTGCATATCAATGGTAGCAGCGTGCAAGTTCTGCGCAGCGCCACCCCGGAAGGTATCGACTGGGCCGCACTGGGTGTCGACCTGGTGCTCGAATGCTCAGGCGCCTACCACACCCGCGCCGACGCCCAACGCTTTCTCGACGCCGGCGCGCCGCGCGTGCTGTTCTCGCAGCCGATGGCCAGCGAGGCGGATATCGATGCCACCGTGGTTTTCGGGGTCAACCAGCACACGCTGAGCGGCGCCGAATTGCTGGTTTCCAACGCTTCCTGCACCACCAACTGCGGCGTGCCGTTGCTCAAGTTACTGAATGAGGCGGTGGGCATTGAGTACGTCTCCATCACCACCATTCACTCGGCAATGAACGACCAGCCGGTCATCGACGCCTATCACCACGAGGACCTGCGCCGCACGCGTTCGGCCTTCCAGTCGGTGATCCCGGTGTCCACCGGGTTGGCGCGCGGTATCGAGCGGCTGCTGCCGGAACTTGCCGGGCGAATTCAGGCCAAAGCCGTGCGGGTGCCGACGGTTAATGTGTCCTGCCTGGATATCACCATCCAGACCGCCCGCGATACCGATGCTGGCGAGATCAATCGCGTGCTCCGCCAGGCGGCCGAGTCGGGCCCGCTCAAGGGCTTGCTGGCCTATACCGAGCTGCCGCATGCCAGCTGCGACTTTAATCACGATCCGCATTCGGCGATTGTCGATGGCAGCCAGACCCGCGTTTCTGGCCCTCGGCTGGTAAACCTGTTGGCCTGGTTCGACAACGAATGGGGTTTCGCTAACCGTATGCTCGACGTCGCCGACCACTATCTGCGCGTCGCCGCTGTTCCCGAGCTTAAAAAGCCTTAATTAACCAGCCCCGTGAAGGACTGCCCCCGATGACCGTGTTGAAGATGACCGACCTCGACCTCCAAGGTAAGCGCGTACTGATCCGCGAAGACCTCAACGTGCCGGTGAAAGACGGCGTGGTAACGAGCGATGCGCGCATCCTGGCTGCCCTGCCGACCATCAAGCTGGCTCTGGAAAAAGGCGCTGCCGTCATGGTCTGCTCGCACCTCGGCCGCCCGACCGAAGGCGAGTTCAGCGCCGAGAACAGCCTCAAGCCAGTGGCCGACTACCTGAGCAAGGCCCTCGACCGTGAAGTGCCGCTGCTGGCCAGCTACCTCGACGGCGTTGCAGTCAAGGCCGGCGAAATCGTGCTGTTCGAGAACGTGCGCTTCAACCAGGGCGAGAAAAAGAACAGCGACGAGCTAGCGCAACAATACGCGGCACTCTGCGACGTGTTCGTCATGGACGCCTTTGGCACCGCGCACCGCGCCGAGGGGTCGACCCACGGCGTGGCCAAGTTCGCCAAAGTCGCCGCCGCCGGCCCACTGCTGGCCGCCGAACTGGACGCGCTGGGCAAGGCGTTGGGCGCTCCGGCCAAGCCGATGGCCGCTATCGTCGCCGGCTCCAAGGTTTCGACCAAGCTCGATGTGCTGAACAGCCTGAGCCAGATCTGCGACCAGTTGATCGTCGGTGGCGGCATCGCCAACACCTTCCTGGCGGCTGCCGGTTACCCGGTCGGCAAATCGTTGTACGAGCCGGATCTACTCGATACCGCCAAAGCCATCGCCGCCAAGGTCAGCGTGCCGCTGCCGGTGGACGTGGTGGTCGCCAAGGAGTTCGCAGACAGCGCCGCCGCTACCGTCAAGGCGATCGCCGACGTAGCCGAAGACGACATGATCCTCGACATCGGTCCGCAAACCGCTGCGCTCTTCGCCGAGCTGCTGAAGTCGTCGAAAACCATACTGTGGAACGGCCCGGTCGGCGTCTTCGAATTCGACCAGTTCGGTCAAGGCACCAAGGCCCTGGCCCTGGCTATCGCCGAAAGCTCGGCGTTCTCCATCGCAGGCGGTGGCGACACCCTGGCGGCTATCGACAAATACGGCGTTGCTGCACAGATCTCCTATATCTCCACCGGTGGTGGCGCCTTCCTCGAATTCGTCGAGGGTAAAGTTCTGCCGGCCGTAGAGGTTTTGGAACAGCGCGCCAAGGCCTGAATGCCTGACGATCCCCGCGGCGCAAGGCAGGGATCGCCGGAGAAGTGGGCGTGAGGGTTAATAAGAAGGTGTCGCACATGCTCAAGCCCTTGCTGATGTCGATGGTCGTGGGGCTTGTTGCAGGGTGCGCGGATGCTCCAGAGAGGCAAACTGAGCAGGCTGAACAGGGCAGGCAAGGCGCGCCGCACGAGCAAAGTTGCTACCTGAAGGGGTGGTGGGCGGAGACCGGTCCGCTGCTGTATCGGCGCTTCGGCGAGGACGAGCGGCCAAAGCCCGCGCTGATGGGGGATGAGCCGCTCAGCGCAGCTGCAGCGCCGGACGAGTGCCCGTAGCTAGAGTGCGTATTCGCGGCAGGCAACCAACCGTGGCCGGCCGCGGTCTTGGTAGTGGGCTAACCGTAAAAGGAGGGCCTGACTATGAATAACCACCTGGTGAGGCCCTGTGCGGCGACTCTGATGCTGCTGTGCTTGGGGCTGGCAGGCTGTGCCGAGGGAAGATCACCGAGCACCTGTGCGGTGTGGAGCCCGGGGCAGATTCCTCAGCCGGCCACGCAAGACGACCAGCGGATCGAGGCCCAGGGCAGCGACGAGCCGAGCGACAACGAGAGTCGGGAGCAACATTGCCCCTGAATAACAATGTAAGGACGGGCGGCTAACGCTGGCTCGTGCACAAGGAGTGTTGGATGAAAGGCTTTATTGCCGTGGCGGCATTTGCGCTGTTGGCCGGTTGTGCCGGCACGCCGCAGCCCACGGAGCAGTGGACGCGTTGGGTTTGCGATAGCCAGGCTGAAGTGCTCTGGCGGTTCGCCGATAGCACGCATGAAGCGGTCGATATGCGTCTCGGAGGCGGCGATATCGTCTACCGTCTCAAGCAGGAACCGGCCGCCTCGGGGGCGTTCTATAGCGATGGCGTCCTGGCCTTTCACAGCAAGGGCGAGGACGGTTTGGTCTACTGGGTCGCCAACAACGACCTGATTGGACGGGGCTGTAAGGCCCAGTAAGGATTCAAGTGGTAGGGCGAAGCAGGCGATGATTGATCGCCGTGTGGCTTCGTCATGGTGGATTACGCAGTGCGTTATCCGCCCTATACAATTCGCTCTATACAAGGCCCGCCCTCTGGCAGGCTTGCACGATTAACGACCCCAACCGGGAGATAGGTAAACCATGGCACTTATCAGCATGCGCCAGATGCTGGATCACGCCGCCGAATTCGGCTACGGCGTTCCGGCTTACAACGTCAACAACCTGGAACAGATGCGCGCCATCATGGAAGCGGCCGACAAGACCGATTCCCCGGTGATCGTCCAGGCTTCCGCCGGCGCCCGTAAATACGCCGGTGCGCCGTTCCTGCGGCACCTGATCCTCGCCGCAATCGAAGAGTTCCCGCACATTCCGGTGTGTATGCACCAGGACCACGGCACCAGCCCTGACGTGTGCCAGCGCTCGATCCAGCTGGGCTTCAGCTCGGTGATGATGGACGGCTCGCTCGGCGAAGACGGCAAAACCCCGACAGACTACGACTACAACGTCCGCGTCACCCAGCAGACCGTGGCCATGGCCCACGCTTGCGGTGTGTCGGTGGAAGGCGAGTTGGGCTGCCTGGGTAGCCTGGAAACCGGTATGGCCGGCGAAGAAGACGGCATCGGTGCCGAAGGCGTGCTCGACCACAGCCAGATGCTGACCGACCCGGAAGAAGCCGCCGACTTCGTCAAGAAGACCCAGGTCGATGCCTTGGCCATCGCCATCGGCACCAGCCACGGTGCTTACAAGTTCACCAAGCCACCGACCGGCGACATCCTCGCTATCGACCGGATCAAGGCGATTCACGCGCGCATCCCCAACACCCACCTGGTGATGCACGGTTCGTCCTCGGTTCCGCAAGAGTGGTTGGCGATCATCAACCAATACGGCGGCGAGATTAAAGAAACCTACGGCGTGCCGGTCGAAGAAATCGTCGAAGGCATCAAGCACGGCGTGCGCAAGGTCAACATCGACACCGACCTGCGTCTGGCGTCCACCGGTGCCATGCGCCGTTACATGGCCCAGCACCCGAGCGAGTTCGACCCGCGCAAATTCTTCGGTGAAACCGTCAAGGCCATGCGCGATGTCTGCATCGCCCGTTACGAAGCCTTTGGCACCGCCGGCAATGCCTCGAAGATCAAGCCGATCTCCCTGGAACACATGTTCCAGCGTTACGCCAAGGGTGAGTTGAACGCCAAGGTGAACTGATCCCCACCGCGTTCATCGCACTCAACGAAAAGCCCGCAGCGATGCGGGCTTTTTGCGTTCTCAGAACCTGTTCAGGACCTACGCGAGCGAAGGTCAGGCAAGGCAAAAATGGCTGAGGAAGCGGAGTTTACGAGCTGTAAATGAGCATTCTGAAGCCATTTTTAACGCAGCATCACCGAGCGCAGCAGATGCTGAACGGGTTCTCAGGGCGTGGCGACAGGCGGCGGCTGGTGATTGATCTGCAGGCTGTAGAAGGTCGCGTTGCCGGCTTCGGTTTCGTAGCCGGTGTTGTCCTGGGGGTATACGCCGGCCTTGAAGTACAGCGGCTTGGGTGCCCAGCTGGAGTCCAGCTGCTGGCTCCAGAGGGTGCTATTGATCATCACGCTGAGGCGCCCGGTCGGTGACAGGTTGAGCACGTAGGTGAAGCGCTGGTTCAACGCAATGCCTTTGAGTACGGTGATGGTCTGGCCGACCTCGTCCAGTGGGCTGTTGCGCACTTTGATGACCATGTTGGCGCTGGCGCTGCTGGTCTTGTACTGGTACTCGAGCTTGAGCAGAGGCTTGTTGCTGCCGTAGGCGTGGATCTGGCCGATCACGATCTTCCCGGTCGACGGCACCTGGCCGACACTCAGGGCCGCGCTCAGGGAGTTGTCGGCTGCCGGGTAGCTCCAGTTGCGCAGCTTGCCGTCAGCAAAGGTCTCGCGCAGTTCGCTGCGCGGGTAGCTGGCGTTGGCCGTGGTGGTGCCGTTTACCGGAGCCCAGAAGAACAGCGTGTCCGGGGTGGATTTGAAGTAGTGGTCCTGATAACCGCCGACCAGCAGCGGAGTGCTGATGGTGGTGGCAGGTACACCTACAGGGATGGTGAGGTTCCAGGTGGCAAGGTCGATCATGACTGATTCTCCGCGAGAGAAGGTTCCAGTCGGGGGGCACGACTCATCCTCGAGTCAGTAAGGGGTTACTCGGCGTTCCAGCCAGTGACACGCGAACTAAAGGGTTTCAAGGCAGCGGCAAGGTGCTGCTCGTCGTGTTTGAAGTCGTCCACGAAGTCTGTATCGGGCTGGCGTAGCGGTGCTTGATGACCGCCCGTCGGTATTATGGCGTCATAAATTAGGCGAATCTCGGCGGGGCGTGACGGGAATGCCGCGGAACGCGCTGAACCTGTCGCGCGCAACGGTATTTCTCCGCGCTCCCCGCGCTTGAGCGTGAAAGCGCCCCGGCAGCCCTGGCTGAATAAAGCCTCGATCCAATCCGACCAGCGGCCCTGCCCTGGGTGGAGCCACTGCCCCCTGCTTTTTGCCGGAGCTGGCCTATGGGTTACCAACCTCAGCACACTTGCAGGCGCGCTTCACTGGCGTCTCTAAACCCCGTCCAGACGGCTCCAGGCGTCCAAATCGCATGGGTTTCAAGCGGCGGACTGGCGAGTTGAAAATATGCCAGGAAGATTTTGCAATCCCTTACCGCTTGATTAAATCGTCGCCTAAGCTTTTCGCGGACGACGCAGTGCAAGGCTGAACCTTCCGTCCCACTCACCCTATTGGATAGTCCGATCAAGGAATGACTCATCATGGACAACTGGAAAATCAGAACCCATCTGTTCCTGCTAACCGGCGCCCTACTCCTGAGCCTGCTCTGTGTCGGCGGGCTCGGACTCTATGGTTTGCAGGCCACCGTGCGCGGCCTGCAAACCGTTTACCTGGATCGGGTGGTGCCCTTGCGCGATTTGAAAACCATCGCTGACCTGTACGCGGTGAACATCGTCGATGCCACCCACAAGGCGCGCGACGGTAGTTTCACCCAGGCCGAGGCGCTGGCGCGGATAGAGCAGGCCCAGGCCGCCATCGACCAGACCTGGCAGGTCTATAAGGCGACCGAGCTGACGGCGGAAGAAAACCGCCTGATCGCGCAAATCGGCCCGTTGATGGAGGCCACCCAAGGTCCGCTGCAGGAGTTGCAAGGCATGCTGCGCAAGGGCGATGTCGCGGGCATCGAGCAATTCGCCGACCAGCGGGTGTATCCATTGATCGATCCCTTGTCGGCTAAATTTTCCGAGTTGATCGAGGTGCAGTTGGTAGAAGCCAAGCACCAGTTCGAGCAGGGCCAGAGCGCCTATGCCTTCAATCTCAAACTCAGCCTCCTGGTCTTGTCGCTGGCGCTGGCCTTGGGCGGCGCCTATGCGTTCTTCTTCACCCGGCTATTGGGCCGCCAACTCGGCGCCGAGCCAGGCGAACTCGCGGCCATCAGCTCGAACATCGCCCAGGGTCAACTGGCCGGCACGCAGCTCGACCGGCACAAGGCCGCAACCGGGGTGCTGCAGTCGGTGCACAGCATGCGCCACAGCCTGTGCGACATGATTGGCAACATCGGGCGGGCCTCCGAGCAGATCGAGGGCGCTACCCTGCAACTGGCCGCGTCTTCAGAGCAGGTGCTGAACAGTGCCAACCTGCAGAGCGATACCGCTGCGTCCATGGCGGCTACGGTCGAGCAGCTTTCCGTGAGCATCAACCACATCGCGGACAACGCCCAGCAGGCCCAGAGCACGGCGAAGAAGGCCGGCGAGATCACCGATGACGGCATGGCCGTGATGCAGGAGTCCATCCATGAAATGGGCCATATCGCCGATCTGGTTGCGCAAAGCTCGGCCGATATCGATCTGCTGGCGATCCAGTCGAACAACATCAGTCAGATTGTCGGCGTGATTCGCGGTATAGCCGAACAGACCAACCTGTTGGCGCTGAATGCCGCCATCGAGGCGGCGCGCGCGGGCGAGCAGGGGCGTGGTTTTGCCGTGGTGGCGGATGAGGTCCGTAGCCTGGCCGGCCGCACGGCCCAGTCCACCAAGGAAATCGTCACCCTGGTCGACGCCATTCAAAGCGGCATGGCCAAGGCCAAGGACAGCATGGCCGCCGGCTGCGAGCGAGTGAACAATGGTCGGCAGCTGGTCGAAAGCGCAGGCGCATCGATGAGCCGGATCAAGAGTGCGCTGGATGAGTCGCTCGCCGCCGTGAGCTTCATTTCCCTGTCATTGCAAGAGCAACGCGCGGCCAGTGAGCAAGTGGCTTGCAGCGTGGAAAAGGTGGCGCAGATCGTCGAGGAAAACTCCGCGGCCCAGGGCGGGATCATGCACGCCACCCAGGCGCTCAAGAGCATGTCGGATGGGCTGCAAGTCATTCTCCGGCGCTTCAGCTTCTAGGCCACCACCAGCAAACAGTGATCGGGCTTTTAACCCCCCGCCCTTCAGGTGCAGGGCGGGGAACCGGGCCGGCTGAGAAAGATCGACTCATCCGTTACACTGGCGGCCTTAAGCCCCGTTCAGCCGCAGTCCATGACCCCGCTCAAATACCTTCAGGCTTACTCCCCCGCGCTCCAGGATCAGGTGCGTCAACTGATCGCGCAAAATCGCCTGGGCGACTACCTGAGCCAGCGCTACCCGGCGCGGCATGCGGTGCACAGTGATAAGGCGCTGTACGCCTACACCCTGGCGTTAAAGCAGGAGCATCTGAAGAACGCGCCGAGCATCGATAAGGTGCTGTTCGATAATCGCCTCGATCTGACGCATCGCGCCTTGGGTTTGCACACGGCGATCTCGCGGGTGCAAGGCGGCAAACTCAAGGCGAAGAAAGAGATTCGCGTGGCGTCCCTGTTCAAGGAAGCGGCGCCGGAGTTTCTCCGGATGATCGTGGTGCATGAGTTGGCGCATTTGAAAGAGCACGAGCACAACAAGGCGTTTTATCAGCTGTGTGAGTACATGCAGCCGGGCTATCACCAGCTGGAGTTCGATTTGCGCGTGTACCTGACCTACCGCGAGCTGGAAGGCCGGCAGTCAGCGGACGCCTCGCGTTAGCCGTGTATTGGCGATCCGCCCCACTTCTGCGCTGAGGTGCGAGACCGGGCTGCCCCCTTAGCGAGTGGCTTGCGCTTATTTGCGCAGCATCAGATTGAGCTGGTCGACGACCTCGGCCCAGTCGGCATCCTCCAGGATTTCCTCGCGCAGAAAAGCCGCTTGCGCCGGCGTCCAGAAGCTCGCGTCCGCCAGGGTCAGCCTGGCCGGCAGCGGCGAGTGGGTGGAAATGAAGGCACTGATGCTGGCGGGGTCAGCAGGCAGCCCCAGTTGTTTGAACAAGGACGGAAGGCTGTGCATGGGTGATTCCATGAGGTTCTCCAGGGAACAGGCTTGGTTGCTGAGTGTGCCGCCACGGCTCGGTTCGGCACTCGTCGCCTCAGATAAAACCGTAGCGCAGATCGACAGAGGTGGAGCGATTTGTTCCGCGCAAGCTCGTTGCGCGGCTCTACACGCAATTCTCGGTCCGGCATCGATCGACACGCACCAAGCTCACGCGGGATTGGCTTTTGGCGTGTTGACAACGTCTTTGGGCCGCTCCCGCGCAGGCGGGGCTCCAAGTTTCGCGGTGTATCGGCAGGCTCAGGGATCAGGCCTTCGACTTGCTTCGACCTACCCGGCGCGGCTGGCGGCAACTGATCGAGCGGCGGAAATAAAACTGCGCGGGTGCACTCAGGTGATAGCGACCACCCTCTGACCCACCAAGTTGAGCGCGTAGCGCGTCAACTTGGCGTTGCGCTGGCGTGTGCAGTGGCATGCCGGTCACTAGTGGCAGACCTCGCAGACCTCGGCGCGGGGCACCAATTTAAGGAACTGATCCATCTGCATGTGAATCAGGCTCTTATGATCGCCCGCCTCCAGGTAAATGTCCTGCTGCCGGGTCAGCATGGGGTCGACCACCATGTTCATCCCGTAAGGTTCGCTCAACGCCGGCACGGCTCCGCGCTCGCAGTCGGTGAACAGACCGGCGATCGTGCTTTCGTTGGTGAGTTGCCATTCCTCTGTGCCGCGCACTTTGCCCAGATCCAGGTGCGCACTGGCAGGTACCACCGCCATCAGATAGTGGCCGTGCCGATCATCCAGAATCACCGACTTCGCCACCCGTTCCGCCGGAATACCGGCCACGCGAGCCGTCTCCAGGCTGCTCGCCGAATGCGGATGGGCAACGATGTCGAACTCGCAATGCGCCTGTTCCAGGCTGCGCTGTAATGTTTTTGCTATACGCATGATGCACCTCCTCGCCCTGTCGAATGTTGCAAGGCTGCTGGTTATCAGAACTCCCCTGATAAAAGTTTAGGCAGTACGCAGGTGCGTGGCTGCCGGGCGGCTGTAACACTTGATGCTAAGGGATGCTGTCGATAGTGGTGATTGGCCTAAGAGGGTGACTGCTGGCTCAAGCAATAGCCGAGTGACAGGGGCGGTTGGGCCAGGCAAAAGGGCGCCGAATTACGCTGTGTCGCGAAGAAACTTGCGCTCCGCCTGTGACCCTGTTCGAGGCCGGACGCGTCATCCCTAAAGCCCCCCCGTCTTGAAGTGAACTGCCGATGCATCCTCTGAGAAAAGCGCTGCATAACGAATTGCATTCGCGCCCCTCGATCTATTTCGAGGGGCCCGCCTATGTCTACCACCTGGCCTTTATCGACCCCGACGATCAGTGCGACAGCATAATCAGTCGCCTCTATGAACAGGCCGACGCGCCTTATGACCGCCGCACGCCTCAAGGCTTGATCAAGCTTGGGGCCTTTGCGTTGAAGTGGGAGCGGCACACCGAGTTTTTCACTCTGACGTTGGTCGCGCCAAAATCCGCCGGCGACAGCGCCGCTATCTGGCAGCCACTGCCGGCCGTGCTTAAGGGCATCGTCGAGGCCCACCGCGACCTGATCATCAATGCCGACCTGATCCAGGTCGAAACGCAGCAGAGCTGGGCCGGCGATTATGCTGCCTATGGGTTCAAGGACCCGGCCGGCTCGAATGTCGGCGGCGGCGATGCCACTGTCTGGAGTGACTTCAAGCTCGATCAAGAGGGCATGAACCGTATTCTGCTGGTCAATCGCGGTTTGAATGCCTATCGCCTGGGTCGCATGATCCGGCGCCTGCTGGAGATTGAGACCTATCGCATGATGGCTTCCTTGACGCTGCCGGTTGCGCAGTCCATCAGTGCCTCGCTGAAGGAGTTCGACAAGGAGTTGACCAGCCTTTCCGACAGCAATGCGGAAACCGCCTCCGGCGATGCCAAGCACCTGCTCAATGACATTGCCGCACTCTCCGCGCGCATAGTGCGCTGCACGGCACGCTCCCGCCGTCGCTTCAGCGCGACCGAAGCCTATTCGAAGATAGTCTTCGAGCGCATCGGTGAGCTGCGCGAGGCCCATCTGGGTGACTGCCAGCGGCTGGGTGTCTTCATCGAAAGGCGCTTCAAGCCGACTGTCCGCTATTGCGCGGCCACCGATCAACGCCTGCAACGGCTGGGGCACAGCGTCGCCAACCTGAGCGAGTTGCTCCAGGCCAGGGTTCAGGTCGAGGTCGAAGCGCAAAACTCGGCGATTCTCCATAGCCTGAACAGCAGAGCCAATACCCAGATCAAGATCCAGAAGGCTGTCGAAGGGCTGTCGCTGATCGCCATCAGTTACTACCTGCTCAGCCTGTTCAAGCTGGTGCTGGAAGGCCTGCACAGCATCGGGCTGGAGATCGAGCCACTGACCGCGGCAACCTATATGACCCCTATCGCTTTGCTCATTCTTGGCTTTATCGCCTTGCGCATCCGCCAGGCGAAGAGCCACTGAGGCAGTGCTGAACCAGCCACAAAAAACCCGCTCGATGAGCGGGTTTTTTGTGGGGCGGGGCAAGCGCATCAGAGCAGTTTTTCCAGCGTCGGTATGGCTTCGAACAGGTCGGGCAGCAGGCCGTAATCGGCGACCTGGAGGATCCGGCGCCTCTTCGTCCTGGTTGATTGCCACGATGACCTTGGGGGTCTTTTATCCCGGCCAAGTGCTGGATCGCCCCGGAAATACCGGCCGCGATGGCTGCAACCGCCGCGGCCTTCGATGCGCTTGATCAATGCGGCGCTGTTTTCGTTAGCCGCCTAGCGTTGCGGTGCTGCAGGGTGCGAGGGCTCTGGGCTGGGGGTGTAGCTGGAATTGGTGCGCGCGGCTTGGACGAATCGCTTTTCGCCACTATCCTGGCGCCATAATTTGGTCTATTAATGGCGAGTAGCCATTACTGTGTGGCGGCCGTTGCGACGCTTGGCTTCGGTGGGGTTTTGACCCCGCCTTAGGGGGCGGGCTAGGGATTTTTGCCCGTATGGATTGCGCAGAATAATAAGGATGAAACCCGTGCCGCGCGCTGTGCTCTTAGGTGTGTTGTGGTTGCTGACGCTCGGCGTTTCAGCGGAGCCGTTGCGCCTGGTGGCGGACGTCTGGCCGCCGTTTACCGACCAGAGTTTGCCGAACGGCGGCTTGGCCACCGACTTGGTCAACACCGCCTTGACGCGCGCGGGCTACACCACGGAGTACGTGCAGGTGCCTTGGGCGCGGGCGTTGCATGGGATCGGCGTGGGTCGTTATGACGTGCTGGTGAACGCCTGGTTCACCGAGGAACGTACCCGGGTCGGGCAGTTTTCTTCACCTTACCTGGTCAACCGTGTGCGCTTGCTCAAGCGCAAAGGGGCGCCGATCGGCTTCACCTCGCTGGCGGATCTGCAGCCCTTCAGCATCGCCGTGGTGCGCGGTTACAGCTACAGCCCGGCGTTCGACAGCGATAGCAGCTTGCACAAGGTTCCGGTGCTCGCCTTTGCCAGCGCGGCGCGGATGCTGCACGCCGGGCGGGTCAACCTGACGCTGGAGGATGAGTTCGTCGCACGTTACTACCTCAACCGCGAACCGAGCAGCGTGCGCGATGACCTGGAGTTTCTGCCCAAGCCCCTCAGCGAGAACAACCTGCATATTCTGGTCAGCCTGCATAACCCGCAGCATGCGCAGATCGTCGCGGCGTTCAATCGGGCGATCAAGGCGATGAAGGCCGACGGCAGTTACGCCACGCTCTTCAAACGCCACGGGCTATAGGCGTTTTAGTTGGCCGGCGAGTGGGCAAAGTGCCTGCTAGTGTTCAGCCTGAACGGCGGTACGGCATCTCAGGTGAGGGCTTTGATGGAAGCTGAGCAAACGGGCTATGCCAGATATCGGCAGGTGGTTTCGCAGTTGATGCGCGGTGACGAACAGTTGCCCAGCCTGCCGATGATCACTCTGGAAATACGCCGGGCGCTATGCAGCCCGGAGATCAGTCTGAGCGCCTTGAGCGCTTTGATCAGCAAAGACCCGGCCCTTAGCGCGCTGCTGATGAAGTACGCCGCCAGCGCGCTGTTACGCAGCAGACGGCCGCCGAAAACCCTGCAGGACGTGCTTCAGGTGGTGGGCATTGCGCAGGTGGATCGGGTGACCATGATCCACAGCATCAAAAGCCTGTTCACCCTGCACAGCCCTGGGCACAAACAGCTCTTCGTGGAGGCCTGGGAGCTGTTGATTCTGAAGGCCAGTACCTGCGCCTTCCTGGCCCGCCTGGTCGGCCACACGCAACCCGATCACGCCTTGCTCGCCAGCTTGTTGAGCGAACTGGGCTCGCTGGCAGTGCTTTCCGCCTTCAAGGACGACCCGAGCACGCCATCGCGCGAGCTGTATTACAGCCTGTGCCGCGAGTACGGCAAATCGCTGGGGGTCATGCTCTTGAAGAAGTGGGCGGTGGATGACGAGTTCATCGACATCATCCGCAACACCGGCAACTGGTTTCATCGGCAGGACTATCACGTCGAGCTGATCGATCTGGTCAATCTCAGCCTCTATCACTCGGTCAAAAGCACCGATGCCCAGGCCGACCTGCCGGCGCTGTCGTCCCTGGTGGCCTACTCGAAGCTATTGCCACCCCTGAACGCGATCGATGGGAACGGCGAGCTGACGCTGATTACCAACCATCGCGCGGAGATTTATGCGCTCGCGGCTACCTTTCGTTAAGGCGGTGTGGGTGCGGGTCCGCTAGAGGGGGTGAGTTGAGCCGCAACCAGCAGTTGGTCAGGTCTCGATAACCGTAGGGTCACGCAGCAGGTGTGCGGCGAGGGTGCGCAGTGGGCCGAGCTGGCGGCAGATCAGCGCCAGTTCGCTTAGCACCAGGCGCTCGCGGTCGTCCATTTCTTCCGGCAGTTGCTCCAGCGCCTTGGCGAGGTCTTCTTCGGCATCGCTATGGATGCTGACCGGGGTTTGGCTCGCCAGGTTCTGCGCGACCTCATCCAGGCTGCTGGCCAGATGGCTGGCGGCATCGCTGAGCAGGCTGGGCGGCGCGGCACTCGGCAAGGCTTCGCCACGGTGCGCACCGAGGGCCGAGAGGTAGCTGAGCAAGGTGTGCGAGAGCACCAGGAAGCGAAAGCCGATATCCGCTTCTTTGCGGAAGTGGCCGGGCTCCATGAGCATATTGGCCAGGGTGCTGGACAGCGCGGCGTCGGCGTTGTGGGCATTGCGCCGGGCCAGGCGGTAGGCGAGGTCGTCGCGTTTGCCGCTGGCGTACTGCTGCATGATCTGCTGCAGGTAATGGCTGTTGCAGCTGAGGGTGTTGGCCACCATTTGGTTGAGCCGCCGGCCTTGCCAGTCCGGCAGGATCAGGAACACCGCGAGGCCGGCGATTAGGCTGCCGAGCAGGGTGTCGACCAGGCGCGGCACGATCAGCCCATAGCCGTCGCCGATCTGGTTGAAGCAGAACAGGATCATCAGCGTGATGGCGGCGGTGGAGAGGGTGTAGCGCGTCGCCCGGTTGGCGAAGAACACCACGCCTGCGACCACCGCGAACATGGCCTGGATCAGCGCGCTGGGAAACAGATCGAATAGCGCCCAGCCGAGCACCAGGCCGATCACCGTACCGCTGATCCGCTGCACCAGTTTGCGCCGGGTGGCGCCGTAGTTCGGTTGGCAAACGAACAGCGTGGTGAGGATGATCCAGTAGCCTTCGCTCGGGTGAATCAGGTGCAGCACGCCGTAACCGGCGCTGAGGGCGATCGCCAGGCGCAGGGCGTGGCGAAACAGCAGCGAGGTCGGCGTCAGTTGCAGGCGCAGGCGGGTCCAGATGTCTTTCAGTGAGTGCGGCGAGCGGTCGAGCAGGCTGCTGTCCTGTTCCTCCGCCAGGGCATCCGGGTTATTGGCGTTGCCCAGCAGGTTATTCAGGCTGCCGAGGTTGCTGGCCAGCGCGCGCAGCGAGCGCAACAGGCTGCGCCAGGCCGGATTACTCTGGCTGCGCAGGTGTTCCAGCGAGGCTTGCAGGTCGCTCAGCGCCTGGGCCGCCAGACCGCCGTACTCGAAGGTCTGACGCAACTGAATGGCTTGTGCCAGCGCCTGGCAGGCCTCGCCCTGCTGGCGCAGCAGGCGTTGGCAGCGGAACAGCACATCACTGTGGAAGAACGCCTCGGCTAGCTCGTTGTACGGATAGTGCGAGGAACTGGCGCGTTCGTGGATGTCCTGCGCCATGAAATACAGCTTCAGGTAGCGGCTGACTTTCGGCCCGGGCCGAGCATTGCCGACACGGTGCAGGATGATTTCCTTGGTGCTGTTGAGCGCGGCTACCAGGTGGCTGTTCTGTTGGGCCAACTGCAAGCGGCGCTGTTCCAGATCCAGCCCGCGCACCGGCTCGAACAAGGCGGATTTGAGCTTGAGGTAACGGCCCAGTTCGCGAAACAAGCGCGCCAGGC
This sequence comes from Pseudomonas sp., assembly GCA_050739815.1. GTDB lineage: Bacteria > Pseudomonadota > Gammaproteobacteria > Pseudomonadales > Pseudomonadaceae > Aquipseudomonas. The sequence continues at coordinate 18,607 of JBOICE010000226.1, forward strand.
TCTGCTGCACGGGTTGATGCGCGAACAACGCCTGCCAGATCACCGACAGCAGACCATACCAGGCCGCCCCAGCCACCAGCAGCAAGGGTTCGTGCCAGAAGTCCGCGGTCGCACCGTCACGTTGATCGACCCCGATCATGCTGTACACCGAGAGGATCAAGGTGGCCTGGGCGATGCTGCCGTAGCGTTCGCCCAGCGCGCCGAGCATGGTCAGGCCGAAACTTGCCAGGGCCAGCGCGCCGACGAATAACCAGGGATAGGGGAACAGCAACTCGACCGCGATCGAGGCCACGCTGAAGCAGCCCAGCGTCACCAGCAGCGCCGTCAACCGGCCTTGCCAACTGTCATCGGTTTCCGCCAGGGCACTGGCGATGATGCCGAGGAACAGTGGAATCAGTTGGTGCATCGAGTCCTGCGCCCAGCACAACGCCATGCTGCCGGTCAGCGCGATAAACGCGCGCAGGCTGTAGCTGAACTTATCCAAGGCCCAGAGGCGGCGCAGGGAATGGCGGATCGAAGTGGAAGGCATCGGAGGCGAACGACCTGAGTGGCGATGGACCGATTAGAGCGGATATGCGGGCGGCTGCGAACCGGTTAGACGGATTTTTTAGCAAAAATCGGGCGCTGAGCGGACGTCCCTCGGGCAGGCCCAGCGTCAACTAAGCTGTAATCAAGTGGCGTGGTAAGCAAACGCCGCGCTAAGCCAGGACCCTCAGCGGTGGTTACCGCGCTTGCTCGGCTAGCAGCCGCCGGAAGTGGGGAGGTTGTTCGTGGCGGCCCATGGGTATTTACCGGGAGGCTCGTGTGAGCGGTCGGTGGTGGCGCAGTCTACTCATGCTACTGATGCTGGCCGGGCTACCGGCTGGTCCGGCTGCGGCTGCGGGCGCCGTCATGGTGCTGACGGTGAACGATGCGATCGGCCCGGCCAGCGCCGATTACGTGGTTCGCGGTTTGGCTCGGGCGGTAGACGAAGGCGCGCAGCTGGTGGTGCTCAACCTCGACACTCCAGGCGGGCTGGATACCTCGATGCGCTCGATCATCAAGGCGATTCTCGCCAGCCCGCTGCCGGTGGCCAGCTTCGTCGCCCCGAGCGGTGCGCGGGCGGCCAGCGCCGGCACCTACATCCTCTATGCCAGCCATATCGCGGCCATGGCGCCGGGCACCAATCTTGGCGCCGCCACGCCGGTGCAGATCGGCGGGCTGCCGGGCGCTCCGGAGCAACCGAAACCTCCGGTCGATCCGCAGGCGGACAAAGACCAGCCGGCTGAACCCTCGGCTAGCGACGCCATGAGCAAGAAGCAGATCAACGATGCCGCCGCCTATATTCGCGGCCTGGCCCAGCTGCGCGGGCGCAATGCCGAGTGGGCCGAAGAGGCGGTACGCGAGGGGGTCAGCCTGTCGGCCAAGGAGGCGCTCAAGCTCAAGGTGATCGACTACGTGGCGGCCGATCTGAGTGACCTGCTCAAGCAACTGGACGGCAAGAAGCTGAGCGCCGCTGGGCAAACCGTGCAACTGCAGACCGCCGGTGCCGCGCTGGTCAGCCATGAGCCGGATTGGCGCACGCGCCTGCTGGCGGTGATCACCAACCCCAGCGTGGCACTGATCCTGATGATGATCGGCATCTACGGCTTGTTCTTCGAGTTCATGAACCCGGGCACGGCGGTCGGCGGGGTGCTGGGTGGCATCTGCCTGATTCTCGCGCTGTATGCCTTGCAACTGCTGCCGGTGAGCTATGCCGGGATGGCGCTGATCCTGCTCGGCATTGCCTTCATGGCGGCCGAGGCCTTTATGCCGAGTTTCGGGGTGATCGGCTTCGGCGGCATCGTCGCCTTCGTGGTCGGCGCGGTGATCCTGATCGACACCGAGGTGCCGGGCTTCGGTATTCCACTGGCGCTGATCATCACCCTGGCGGTGGTCAGCGCGCTGCTGATCGTCGCGCTGGTCGGCATGGCGCTGAAGGCCCGGCAGCGCCAGATCGTCAGTGGAGACGCGGGCCTGGTCGGCAGCCTCGCCACGGTGGCGGCGTTGCAGGCGGACAATCCTTTCGGTGGCTGGGTGCTGCTGCAAGGGGAAAACTGGCAGGTGCTGAGCCACGCGCCGCTGCGGCCCGGCCAACGGGTGCGGGTGGTGGCGCGCAAGGGCCTGCTGCTGGATGTCACCGCGGTTGACGAGACGCCGTCGCAAGGAGATTGATCATGGGTTTGGAAATGGGTTTTGGCGCGCTGCTGGCGCTGCTGATTGCGCTGCTGGCCTCGGCGCTGCGGATCTTTCGTGAGTACGAACGCGGGGTGGTGTTCCAGCTCGGGCGCTTCTGGCAGGTCAAGGGGCCGGGGCTGGTGATCATCATCCCGGCGATCCAACAGGTGGTGCGGGTGGATCTGCGCACCGTGGTGCTGGACGTGCCGACGCAGGACGTGATCACCCGCGACAACGTCTCGGTCAAGGTCAGCGCGGTGATCTATTTCCGCGTGCTCGACCCGCAGAAGGCGATCATCCAGGTCGAGGATTTCCTCATGGCCACCAGCCAACTGGCGCAAACCACCTTGCGTGCGGTGCTCGGCAAGCACGAGCTGGATGAGCTGCTCGCCGAGCGCGAACGGTTGAACGTCGACATCCAGCAGGTGCTGGACGCGCAGACCGACGCCTGGGGCATCAAGGTGGCGACTGTCGAGATCAAGCATGTCGACCTCAACGAGTCGATGATCCGCGCCATCGCCAAACAGGCCGAGGCCGAGCGCGAACGGCGGGCCAAGGTGATCCACGCCGAGGGCGAGTTGCAGGCCTCGGAAAAACTCATGCAGGCCGCAGAAATGCTCGGTCGCCAACCCGGCGCCATGCAGCTGCGCTACATGCAGACGCTCGGTGCGATCGCCAGCGACAAGAGCTCGACCATCGTCTTCCCGTTGCCGATCGAGCTGTTGAAGGGCATGGCCGACTTGTCGTCGAAGACCTGAGTTGCCCGGTAAAAAGCGCGGCTTTTAGTGGAATAAGCTAAAAATCGAGCGCTATTCAGGGCGTGTCGCGGCGGCGATTTTCTAGGCTTTAGCTCAGCGAGCGGCGGACCCGCTGCAGCGATTCGGAGGTTGTCATGCGTATCGGCGTACCCAAGGAAATCAAGAACCATGAATACCGTGTCGGCCTGACGCCGCAGTCGGTGGCCGAGCTGAGCGGGCTGGGCCATCAGGTCTGGGTGCAGACCCAGGCTGGCGCGGCCATCGGTTTTAGCGACGAGGATTACCGCGCGGCCGGCGCGCAGATCGGCAAGGACGCCGCCCAGGTGTTCGCCGAGGCGCAGCTGATCGTCAAGGTCAAGGAGCCCATGGCCGGCGAGCGGGCGCGGCTACGCCCGGAGCACACGCTATTCACCTACCTGCACCTGGCGCCGGATCTGCCACAGACCGAGGAGTTGATGGCCTCTGGGGCGATTTGTATCGCCTATGAAACCGTCACCGATGCGTTTGGGCGTTTACCCCTGCTGGCGCCGATGTCCGAAGTCGCCGGGCGGATGTCGATCCAGGCCGGCGCCAACTGCCTGGAAAAAGCGCGGGGCGGGCGTGGCGTGCTGCTCGGCGGGGTGCCCGGCGTGGCGCCGGGCAAGGTCGTGATCCTCGGCGGCGGGGTGGTCGGCAGCCACGCGCTGGCCATGGCGGTGGGGTTGGGCGCGAATGTCACGGTGCTGGACAAGAGCGTCGATGTCTTGCGGCGCCTGGACGCGCAGTACGGTAATCGCATCACCACGCTGTATTCGACCCGTGCGGCCCTGCGTGAGCAGGTATTGGCGGCGGATCTGGTGATCGGTGGGGTGCTGATCCCCGGTGCGGCGGCGCCGAAGTTGATCAGCGCGGAGATGGTTCGGCAGATGCAAGCCGGCGCCGTGCTGGTGGACGTCGCCATCGACCAGGGTGGTTGCGCGGAAACCTCCAAAGCCACCACCCACACCGAGCCGACCTACCTGGTCGATGGCGTGGTGCATTACTGCGTGGCCAATATGCCCGGAGCGGTGGCGCGCACCTCGACCCTGGCACTGAACAACGCGACCCTGCCGTTCGTGATCGCGCTCGCGGAAAAGGGCACCAGGCGCGCCTTGGAAGACGATCCGCACCTGCTCAATGGCTTGAACGTCGCCAAAGGCCTGATCACCTGCGGCAGCGTGGCCGAGGCGCACGGTTTGCCCTACCAGTCGGGCACCAGCGTGCTGGAGCATCTTTAGGCGTGGCGGTCTGTCGGGGCGAATTCATTGGCTATGTCTGAGTTAGCCGTTGCAAGGCGTGCATTGGAACAGCGCAAAACTGTCAGGAGAGCTCAGACGTATTGCGCCGCCGCATAGCCGGAGGCCCAGGCCCACTGGAAGTTGAAGCCGCCGAGATGGCCGCTGACGTCGAGCACTTCGCCGATAAAGTACAGGCCTGGCGATTTCAGCGATTCCAGGGTCTTCGAGGAGACTTCCTTGGTATCGACGCCGCCCAAGGTCACTTCGGCGGTGCGATAGCCTTCCGTGCCGGCGGGGACCAACTGCCAGCTCGCCAGTTTCTCGGCAATCGCGCTCAACTCGCCCGGGCTGTACTGCTTCATCGGTTTGGAGGCGAACCACTGTTCGGCCAACAGGTTGGCCATCTTCTTGGTGAAGACTTCCCCGAGCAGGGTTTTCAGCTCGGAGTTTGGCCGCTGGGCCTGCTGCTCGTGCAGCCAGCTCGGCACGTCATGCTCTGGCAGCAGGTTGATTGCCACCGCCTGACCCGGCTGCCAGTACGAGGAGATTTGCAGGATCGCCGGGCCGCTGAGGCCGCGATGGGTAAACAGGAGGTTCTCGCGAAAGCTCTCGCCATTGCAGCTCACCAGGCAATCCACCGAGGTGCCTGACAGCTCGCTGCAGAGCTCCTTGAGCTGGTCGGTGATGGTGAATGGCACCAGCCCGGCGCGGGTCGGCAAGAGGTTATGGCCGAACTGTTTGGCCACCTGATAGCCGAAGCCGGTCGCACCGAGCGTCGGGATCGACAGGCCACCTGTGGCGATCACCAAGGACTCGCAGCTCAGCGGCCCGGCGCTGGTGTGCAGCTGGTAACCGCTGGCGCCTTTGTCGATCTGCTGGATCGAGGTATTGAGCAGCAACTGCACGCCGGCTTGCGCGCACTCGCTGAGCAGCAGGCCGAGGATGTCGCTGGCCTTGTTGTCGCAGAACAGTTGGCCGAGCTTTTTCTCGTGGTAGGGCACGTCGTGTTTGCCGACCAGCTCGATGAAGTCCCACTGGGTGTAACGCGCCAGGGCGGATTTGCAGAAGTGCGGGTTCTGCGAGAGAAAGTTGCCAGGTTCCGTGTACATGTTGGTGAAGTTGCAGCGCCCGCCACCGGACATGAGGATTTTCTTGCCGGCCTTGTTGGCGTGGTCGAGCAGCATCACCTTGCGCCCGCGTCCGGCGGCGGTCAGCGCGCACATCAAGCCGGCGGCACCGGCGCCAAGAATCACTACCTCTGTACCGAGCACAGCCACTTCCTCAAAACCCTGATAAAAACCACACGGACCGCTAGAGCCAGCCGGGGCCGGCAGTTTACCGCAAGGTTTGGGTAATGCTTGGCGTTTCCCGCCGATTGGTCTGGTGTGGAATGACCGGGGCTGGCTAAGCTGCCTTATCCAGTCAGCGGTTACGGGCGGTAGGCATGCGGGTTTCATGCGGCATCGCGTTGTGGGCAGTGCTTTGCAGTTGCTGCACGGCTAACGCCGAGTCCCTACGCCTGGTGGCGGACACTTGGCCGCCGTTTACCGATGCCAGCCTGCCGAACAACGGCTTGGCCAGTGAACTGGTCACTACCGCCCTGCAGCGTGCCGGCTACCCCTGCGAGTATTTCCAAGTGCCCTGGGCGCGGGCCTTACGCGGCTTACAGGCCGGTGACTACGATGTCGTGCTGAGTGCTTGGTACGACGCGGAACGCAGCCGGTACGGGTTGTTTTCCGAGGCGTATCTGGTCAACCGCATTCGCTTTTTGCAGCGCAAGGGCGCAAACATCCATTTCGAACAGTTGGAAGACTTGCGCCCTTATAGCATTGCGACGGTGCGCGGTTATGCCTACCAGGCAGCGTTCGATCAGGATGCGCGGCTGCTCAAGGTGCCGGTGCTGGAGTTCGCGATGGGGGCGCGGATGCTCGCCGCTGGGCGGGTGCAATTGACCCTGGAGGATGAGCTGGTGGCGCGCCATTACCTCCAGCGCGAGCTGCACGGCGTGCAGGAGCAGTTGGAATTCCTGCCCAAGCCGCTCAGCGAAAACGGCCTGCACATCCTGGTGCGCCGTAGCCATCCCC
>JBOICE010000227.1:0-4049 GCA_050739815.1 Pseudomonas sp.
CACCATGACGCTGCTCCTTGGCTATTGGCTCTGCTCCAACCCATCAGTTGGTCCGGCAAGCGTAGCTAACCCTTGAGCCTCTTGATGAGATAGAACAAAAAGCACAAGCCGGAATAGCCAAATAAAAGCCAGGAAATAAGCATGAAGTCGGCCACATCTATTCGTTGGCTCAACTGCATGCAATCAACGAATGTGCCACACCTCGGCCAGCAGAAGTACTCTTCCCTGTAGGTGCAGGAAACCACCATCCGGTTGTGAGCCAACGTTACAGTCTTGCCGAAGTTGGAATCCCAGCCTGCAGATAGAAAGGTCCACTCGCGGTTTAGCGTAAACCGCTTGTAACGGCCTGTATCAGGGTCGTGGAGCATGACTTGGACGCAACACCGACTCCCTGCTGAATGTTTGACCAGCGTGCCCGAGTCGGTAGCGAGCTGTGCGCCCTGCACATCAGGCTGCTGGAACGAGAAATAGAGGCTGGCAGAGCTCGCACACACCGCCAGGAGGGCCGAGACGATCCCTCCCGCAGAAACCCATTTCTAGCCGTTCTGCCGATCGACCCAAGCGTTCGCAAGATGACCGCCAAGCTCATTGACCTGATCAAGGCTGTCGAATGGGCCTTCAACAGTACCGATGACCGTATCAAAACCAGTGGCCGACTCAATTATCACCCGCGCCCGATCGGGAATCTGCTCGGCAGGCGAGCCCCATGAGTAACTGATAAGTGCTTGTTTTCCATTCTTGAGAGTGAGGAAAACATCACTCGGTCTATCAACCAGCATCGCTAAACCCTCCTTTCCGACTCTGCAACCAATAGCCCACCTCAACCGATCACGCCACCCTGGCGAGATACTCCCAATGTCTGCTGAAAACCACAGGCCGCTGAAGTGCTGCTTCGCCGGCAGCAAGTACCCCCGCGATTACGTGTGCATGGAGGCCTGCTTTGCTCGCCCCCACAAAGAGGCAAAAAAGCATTTCTGGTCGCAAGGCCATCATATCCAGGATGAGTGCGAGCACGTTTACATCGATATGCAGGTAAGCCGCCAACCAGAGCACGATCATCTTTCGAGCACGACTACAAAGACCGAGACCCACATCGTCCGCGACAACGCCATCACGCGGCGAATGGGTTGGTGATGCGAAGGAGATTCCAGGTGCGCCTCCTGCGAGATGGCCGAGTTCGATGGCCAATGCCCACTGTGCGAACAATGCTCGGAGTACGGAGATCGAATCGAATGCCCTTCAGCCGACAAGGAGGTCGCATGAAACGGATCTACCGCGCCGGGCCAATGTCCTGTCGCCCTACCTGATTCACCGGCGGCCAGAGTGCAAAAAGCAAAAACAGGCCGAGCAAAAAGAGCAATGGACGAAGATCGAGAAGCGTTATCTAACCACGGCATTCAAGGATGCCAGGGAGGCTGCAGGCTGTTATGCAGACTGGAAGGATGAGGAAATGCAGGGCTTTCACGAAGTGTGGGCGCCTCCTTGCCTGTGCCAATCATCGTGCAAAGTTATGCCAAATCCGACGCGCTTACAAATTGGCAACCAACTGGCGACCGTCTTTTCTACTTCCAATATTCAACTGAAGCAGGAAAGAGATACGCCCTACCGATCGGCACTTATGGCGCTGGAGACGATGACGCGACAATGAGTCTCTCCGGTGCCCGACAAAGAGCAATGGAACTAGCCAGCTTGCACAAAGCAGGCATCAAAAATATTCGAGAACACCTAGAAGCTGAAGAAGCCTCTCGAATAGCTGCACGTGATGCGGAGACAACGAGACTGGCCGCTGAGAAAGCGGTTGCCGAAGCCGATCAGGTCCAACAGGCCAACCGCAAGACTGTTAGCGAGTTGTTCGAACACTGGGCCAAGATTGACTTAATCAACCGAAAGGATGGCGGTGCTGAAGTGCGCCGGATGTTTGAAAAGGACGTACTGCCTTTTCTCGGCACATTGGCCGTGGTCGACGTGAAGAAAGGCCATATCACCGAAGTGACTGACGCCATGCTCGCGCGCGGTGTCAATCGTGCGGCAAAAATTGCCTTTTCTCTGATGCGCCAAATGTTCCGCTTTGCAGTGGATCGAGATCTGATTGAGCACGATCCAAGTGCCAGTAGGCGTACTGCCTGAAGTGGCCGAGCGCTGCCTTAATCACACTGAAGATAACAAGGTAAAGCGGATCTACCAGCGCCATAGCTACGCCGCAGAAATGGCCGCAGCCTGGCAACTTCTGGGTGAGCATCTAGAACTGCTTACTCGCACAAATAGTTAATCGTAATAATAATTAACTGTATAAGGAAAAGACTTATACCATCACGACACAAGCGCCTGGATCAATTCATTTGGACTGCGGACTGCTGAGGCTCATCCCTTCCATTGCTGAACAATCCGATCCACATCCGCCATTGAGTACACCCACTCGCGCCCTGACTTCTCTTTCTTGAACAGCTGTTTTTCCACCAGACCATTCAGCACTGTCGCGGCCGTGTTGTAGGAGCAGCCTAGGTTCTCGCTCACGTTGGCGGAAGTGAACTGGCTGGCGATACCGCTCTTGGCGACTTGCAGTACAGTCTTCTGCTTATCGCTCAATTGCCGGTACAGGCCGGACTCATAGAGGAAAGTGTTGAATGCCTGGATGCTCTCCATGGCACGCTGGCAGGCACCTTTGAACTCCGCGATGGCGCGAGTAATCACACGGCACTGGTAGTCAATGAAATACGTCAGGTCTAACTCATCGGTTTCAGTGTACAGGTAGCTCTTACCGTACTGCACCGGGGCTGCCTTCAACAGAGTACTGATGGCGATATAGCGGAACGCGGCGAAGTCCTGCTTGAACAGATACCAGTAGAACAACGAGCGCGCGACCCGGCCATTACCATCACGGAACGGGTGCTCAAAGCCTATGGCAAAGTGCAGCGTAATGGCTTTGAGCAGAGGATGCAGGTACTGGCTGCTCTCCACGTCATGGTGATTACCATTGGCCCATTGAGCCAGCTTGGCCAGACGTTGCTCCAACCCTCTGGCGGATGGTGGCGTATGCACGACATTACCGTCAGCGTCCGCCACGACAACATCATCGTCTGAGCGGTAGGTGCCCGGCTGATACTTGTCATCGTCGATGCCTTCCACACCAATCTTGTGCATCTGCGCAATGAGTTCCGCACTCAAGGGCCGATGCCGCTGATTCCAGGCGAACTGCATCATCCTGAAGTTGCCGACAATCATCTTTTCATCGGGACTTCTCGGGCCGAGCTGACGCTTAAGTAAATCTTTAGCAATTTTAGTGGTGGTAGCAGCGCCTTCTAACTGACTACTGCTGATGGCCTCGTCTTCCACCAAATCGTTCAGCAGGTACTGCACATGACGCTGCTCACCAATTTTCCCGCTCATCCACTCGAGTGCTGCACCTGTGGTGTGCCGATCTGCCTCTGACATTGCCAACTGCATTGCAGGAGTCAGCAGCAACTTGCCAAGCTGCTCCGGCTCCCCCAGTGGGATAACCGGATTGAGCTGACGCTGACGGGCTTGCTTGACCACCGACCAAGCCAAAGCATGGTCAAGCCCTTTAGGAATCCTGAAGCGAAGCTCGTCGAAATGCTGATAGCGGCCTTTGTCGTCGAGCGGCGTATGCAGCTCAAGATACTCACCAATGTGGGTAGATCCCTGCTCGCTCAGCTGCGCAAAGGGGTTGGCAATCAGACTGGGCGGCCTCTTGACCATAGTGGTATCTCAATAATCTAAATACTTGAGATACCAATACAGCATGAAAGCGCAAAAATCTCAAATTTATGTGTTTTTGAGATTTTAGTGCGCGGTGTAAATTGCGAAATTTATGGGCCTAGAGCGGCGAGCATAATATCCCTGCATGACATCCCGCAGGGGTCGTTAAGTGCTTCGCTCCCCCTGCTTTTTTGACCATTTACAGCCTAGGGGGCGTTCTCAATCAGGCTAGCCATATGACGGCTGATACAAGGCTGAGCATCGACTGGTAGTTCCTGGCCAGTCGTTCATACCGGGTTGCTATCCGACGGAACTGCTTCAGTTTCTGGAAG
>JBOICE010000228.1:0-5069 GCA_050739815.1 Pseudomonas sp.
GCAGCAGGCCGTGCGGGACCTGGTTGCCGAGTGTGACCTGGTGCTCGTGATCGGCAGTCAGAACAGCTCGAACTCTCAGCGCCTGGCCGAGCTTGGTTCGCGCTGCGGCGTGCCGGCGCGTCTGGCCGACGGGCCTGCCGATCTCGATGCCGGCTGGTTCCATGGGGTCTCGACTGTGCTGGTCACGGCCGGCGCGAGCGTGCCCGAGACCTTCGTGAAGACAACCGTGCAGTGGCTGCTCGATCGGTTTGGCGGTTTTGTCGAGGAAACGCGCGCGGTGGAGGAAACCATGCATTTTCAGCTGCCGGTCATCGTGCGCTGAGGTTCACGCGCGAGAGGCGGACGCGCGGAGAACGGCGCTGTTCGCCGCGCTTCCGCGTCTCCCGCGCGAACCACTATCGGTCAGGAATCCCTGCGGCCGCGAAGCTTGTCGAGTTCGTCCTTGCCGCGCTCGCGCAGCTTGTCGAATTCGCTCTTGCCACGGTCGCGAAGTCGATCGGCGTCATCGCGCACACGCTCGCCGGCATCCACCGTGTGCTAGCCGACCGACATTTCCTCTTCCGACCGGCCACCAAACGCAGCCTTGACCGTGGATGCGAGTGCGCCGGTCAGCGCGCCTCGTGTGAAGGCGGGCAGATCCACGACATCATTGGCGTTCACGCCCTGAATTGCCACCTGCCGATCGGCACGGCTCATTGAAACCGATTCGATCGGAATCAGGATGTGGCGTTCGCGGTCACTTCCTTTCAGGTTCAGTGCCGTTTCATCCAGGTCACAGTCCAAATACCGCACTCTCATTTCCGTCGTATCGACAATGAGATCATCGACCCGGCCGACATTCCTGCCGTCGGCGGAGACCACCTGCCAGCCACGCGGATCCGGCTCGTGATCGGCCACTTCAATATCCTTGAGGTCGCGCAAACTCCCCAGGTGTTCATCGGTGTTGCGACGTGCCATGGTTCCTCCTGCTACATGCGTATCGGTATTGTATCCCCAACGCGGCGTGCATCCGGATTTCACGGATACACACATAGTCGGGAGCGAGAAACGCACCAGCGAGGTAGGATATGAAACAGGCTGCCGCGGAATCACGACGTTGTCCCCTTGTAATGCGGGCGCCCTCAGCGAGCCGGCCTTTCCTGAGTCACGCAGCCGGAGATCCTATGGCTGTCAGGTCCTGGGCTTCAGCCACCGCTCCCACCAGCGCAGCTCGTTCTGCATGCGGTGCACGTTGTTCCAATGCCCGCGAATGCCGTGCGGCATATCGGCGTAGACGATCATTCGTGCGGGAACGCCATTCTTCTTGAGGGCGGTGTACATCTGCTCGGCCTCCTCGTAGGGCACGCGCTGATCCACTTCGCCGTGAACGAAGAGCGTTGGTGTGCGCACGCGTCCGGCGTAGCTGAGCGGCGATTGCCTGATCATGACGTTGCGGGCGTGCTCCTCCCACGGGTAGCCAAAGAACTCGGTCTCCTTGGTGCGGGCGATGTCGGCAGTGCCATAGTCACTCACCCAGTTCGAGATGCCGGCGCCCGCAATTGCGGCCGCAAATCGATCAGGGTACTGCGTGATCAGCCAGTTGGTCATGAAGCCGCCGTAGGAATGGCCCGTTGTGCCCACGCGGTTCCTGTCGATAGGGAAACGCGCGAGCACGTGATCGATGCCGGCCACGACGTCCTGGCCGTCCCTGGTGCCCCATTCGCCCCAGGTACCCCAGAGGAATTTCTCGCCGTAGCCGGTGGAGCTGCGGAAGTTGGTCTCGAGCACGAAGTATCCGTTGGCCGCAAAGAGCTGATGCTTAAAATCGAAGCTGTACCCGGACGCGGAATGCGGACCGCCATGGCTGTTGACGATCAACGGGTAGGGCCCGCGGTCCGGTTGGTAGTCACGCGGGAAGAGCAGCCAGCCTTCGATGATTGTGCCGTCCGCACTCGCAAAGCGAATGCGCTCGGCATTACTCAGCGCGACCGAGCGCGTGAACCCATCGTGCACGCGCGTGATCTGGCGTTCGCGCCGGCCATCGATATCAGCCGTGAAGATCTCGGGCGGTGCCGCGTGCCTGCCCACGGTGTACGCCAGCCGGCGAAACGCACGGTCGATGCTGATGCCGTTGATGCGGCGCTCACCGGTGGTCACCTGTTCGACTCTGCGTGCGTCAGGATTCACGCGGAAGAGGTGATTGCCGCCACCAATCGTGGCAGTGAAGTAGATGAAGCGGCCGTCCGGCGACCACCTGGGCTCTCCGGCCTGCAGATCCCATTCGGCAGTCAGGTTGATCGGCTCGCCGCCCTGCGGTGCGATCAGGTACAGGTCGGTCGGGCCGCCGTGATTCAGCTTTTCGCGGATGACTTTGTCCGTCCCGAACGCACGCACAAAAGCGATCCACCGGCCATCCGGAGAGAAGGCAGGGCTGCGGTTGTCGAACCCATCGTCCCTGGTGAGGCGCAGCAGCGTGCCATTGACATCGACGACAAATAGATCGGAACGACCGTACCGCCGCTCATCCCGGTAGGCCGAGTCGGCCGTGAACACGATCCTGCGACCGTCCGGACTCCAGTTCAACGCACGCATCTGCAGGCCCATATGTGTCAACTGTCGATCTGCGCCTCCATCGGCGGGCTGCAGAAAGATCTCGGCGGGCGGATTGATCGCGGGATCGCGCGGGTCGGGGACCGGGAATGCTGCGCCATCGCGCTGGAAGTTCAGCCAATCGAACTGCACTCCCTTGAAGCGCTCCTCATGGCGCCGCTCGAACTCGGATGCGAACGTGCGCTCGCGCCTGGGCGCAGGCACAGCGCGTGCGCTGGCGTACCAGCGACCATCGGGACTCCTGCTGCCGGTTCGAGAGCCAGGAGCCGGCGTGCGCGCTGCATCAGGCTGCTGCGGATTGACCAGGAACGTGCTGCGGCCAACCGCGAAACGAAGCTGGTTGTCATCCGTCCATGCCGGATTCCTGGCATCCTCGCCTGCTGCACTCACGCGCACCGGTGCGCGCGCACCTGTAGCATCGGCCAGCCAGACTTCGAAGGAATCACCGTTCGTGTCCTCAATCCGCGTACCGACCGTGAACGCAACCCACCGTCCATCCGGTGAGAGCTCGGGTGCACCCACGGTCTTCATGCGGTAGTAATCCTCGATGGCGAGCGCACGTGCAGGCAGCGGGTCGGCCTTCTGCGCCGTGAGCGCGGTGCTGCACACCAGTGACGCGGCAAAGAGTGCGGACAGGATGCGCGAGGTCATGACAACGTCTCCAGGTTGATGCTGGAATGTCCTGAGCGGGATTCGGTGGCAGCCGGGGCCGCAGCTCGGGCTCGTTATTCGACAATGTCCGCTGGCATGCACTGCCTGACCAGCCATACGACGATCCAGCCTGTCCCGGCGAAGGCGAACAGGGCCAGCAATGTGCTTCGGAGGTCGGCCCGCCAGGCAATCGCCGCGTTGAGCGAGGTCACCGTGACCAACACCGCCCAGAGCGCGGCCACGCGGTCGGCCAACCGGGGACGAAACCACAACGCCGCAATGGCGAACAGCGCGGTGATGCCGTATGCGATCTGGCCGATGCCGACTGCCTTTTGCAGAGCCGATGCTCCCCGGTCAACTTCGACCGGTCCGTTGGTGAAACCCCACCAGGCACTCAGCACGAACACTGTGATGGCTACCAGGCGGCCGATTCGGATCGTTGTCATGACACTAACAAACCTTTGAGGCTTGCTGTCCTTGCGAAAGGGGAGACCTGCATCCCTTTTGTCCTGAAACTTACCACGACCATCTGGCTGCTGGAGGCTGTCATGCGTTCTGTTTCCATGAAGCGTGCCGTACCCCCCATCGCATTTATTCTGGCCGTTCTGCCACAGGCCAGTTCAGGCCGTTCCACATTACCGGTTTCAATCATGCGCGCAGACACGGGCCGATTCGTGATCGCACCCGAGGGCACGGAAGCGCGCTACCGCGTTCGCGAGCAGCTTGCGGGCATCGATTTTCCCAGCGATGCAGTCGGCAAAACGACCCAGGTCCAGGGCCGGATCGTGGTGGATCCGAAAGGTGCGATTGTGCAACAAGAATCAAAGTTCACGGTCGATATGGCCAGTCTCACGACCGACAGCGACCGGCGCGACAACTTCGTCCGGCGCAACACACTGCAGACTGCGCAATACGCAACGGCGGTGTTCGTGCCGCGCGAATTTCGCGGACTCCGATTTCCGCTCGCCGCATCCGGTGATGTCACGTTCCAGATCGTGGGTGATCTGACCGTTCGCGATCAGACCCGGCCGGCCACCTGGGACGTGACCGCAAAACTGACGCAGGGCGCGATCACCGGGAAGGCCAATACAAAATTCACGTTTGCGGATTTCGGCATGACCAAGCCCCGCGTCAGGTCTGTGCTGAGCGTGGATGATGACATCAAGCTGGAGCTGGATTTCCGGCTGGTTCCCGCCGCTGCCGGCAATTGAAGCCAGGGGAGAGCTGACATGAACCGATCGATGGTACTGCTGGTTGCCGTGCTGGCCAATACCGCGGCAACCAGTGCATTGCCGGCGCAGCGCCAGGAGTTGCCGCTCAAACGCGCACCGCAACCGACCTCGCCGGCCGTAACCGAAGCCGACCTGATGACCCGGCTCTACATCTTTGCCGATGATTCCATGCAGGGACGGCGGGCCGGCCGCGACGGCAATCGGAAAGGCAACGATTACATCGCGCGTGAGCTGCGCAGGCTCGGCGTGGAGCCTGGTGGCGACAATGGCACCTACTTCCAGGCGCTTCCTGCCATCCTGAGGAAGTACACGCCTGGATCCACACTGAGCGTGAACGGCCGCACCCTGCGCTGGCTCACCGACTTCGTGCCGGTTCCAGGCAATGGGCCCATCAAACCGTTTGCGACTGCGCAGGTCGTTTACGGCGGCACGGCGGGCGATACCGCAACACAGATCAGCGCCGAAGCCGCAGCGGGCAAATTCGTGGTGTTGTCAGGGGCACCGCCGGGACAGCGCGGCCGCGGAGCCGGAGGTGGCGGAGGCCGGGGCGGCGGGCGCGGCCAGGGCGGCAGCGCACGTTTCGCCAATGCTGCCGCG
>JBOICE010000229.1:0-3527 GCA_050739815.1 Pseudomonas sp.
CTCATCCTCAAGGGGCGCCTGCGCATCGAGATGGAGGGCGGCGCGGTCGAACTCAATGAAGGAGAGATGTTCGTCGTTCCCAAGGGCGTGCGCCACAATCCCGTGGCAGAGCAGGAGTGCCACCTCATGCTCATCGAGCGCAAGTCAACGCTCCATACGGGCGACGTCGCCACGGAGAAAACCCGATCTCTCGACGAGCAACTGCGCCCGCTATGAGCGTTATCCAATCAGAGCGTTCGGTTCAGGCCAAAGCGCTTTTTCAGCGCCTTCTCCAGCAACGCCTTGGGTATCAAGCACGCCAGCAAAGGCAGCGCGCGGCTGCCATTGCCCAGGCGTAGCAGGCGCGGTGGGGAGGCGCTTTGCACGGCGGCGAGCAAGTCGCGGGCGAACTCGGTGGCAGGGGTGGGACGGTCTTGCGAGGCTTTGGCGCGGGCGCGGATGCCTTCGCGCAGCGGCCACCAGGGCGAGCCCTCGGCAATCACCTGTTCGGCTTCACGGCTGGCGTTGACGCCAAAGCTGGAGGCGATGGCGCCGGGTTGGACTTCCATCAAGCCAATGCCGAAGGGCGCGAGTTCCAGGCGCAGGGCGTCGGACAGCGCATGTACGGCGGCTTTCGAGGCGCAGTAGGCGCCGGCGAAGGGCGTAACCAACACGCCCGAGACACTGCCGATATTCACCACCAGGCCTCTGCTGCGGCGCAGCAGCGGGAACAGTGCGCGGGTCACTCCAACGAGGGCGAAGACATTGGTTTCGAACTGCCGGCGCAGAGCATCGACGCCGCCATCCAGCAAGGGGCCCATGGCACCGTAACCGGCGTTGTTGATCAGCACGTCGAGGCCCCCGGTTTCATGGTTCAGGCGGCTGGCGAGCTGTTCGGCGGCGGCGCCATCGTTGACGTCCAGTTGTACGGCAATGAAGCCTGCGGCGCTGAGGGCCGCGAGGTCGTCGGCTTTACGGGCGGTGGCCCAGACTTGGTAGCCGGCGCCTTTGAAGGCATCGGCCAGGGCGCGGCCGATGCCGCTGGAGCAACCGGTGATGAGGGCGGTGAGCTGGGTCATGCAGTAGTCCTTGGGTTGGGCCGGGTTGCTGGGTTCTGTACGGAAAATGCCTACGCTCGGTGATGCTGCGTTAAAAACAGGCTCAGAATGCTCATTTACAGCGCGTAAATTCCGCTTCTTTGCCTGTTTGATTCGCTGGCGCTCACCCTTCGGGCCAGCCTGCGGCTGTTACTCCCGTTGGTCGTTGCACCTTGCCTGACCTTCGCTCGGCGACTTTTCGTACAGAACCTAGTCAGTGCCGGTTCGGGCGAGAGGCTTAGTCGGCAAAGCTACCTTGCAGGCGCTCGGCACGAAACTCCACGGTCGCCGCGCGATAGCCAGGGCGCAGGGGTGGGAGCGGCAGGCAATCTTGCCAGCTTTCGCCAGGCAGCAGTTCGCCGGGGCCGCGGTAGCGGGGGGAATCGTAGAAACTTTGCACCAGATTGACGCTGTCTCCCGGAGCATAAGCACTGACTTTCCAGCGCAACTCCAGCAATGGCGTATCGCTGCCGTTCTTCAGGCTGAGGGCCAGCGGTCGGTCGGCCGGGCATTCGCCAGGGGCATAGTTTAGGCGCAGCTCGAGGTGCGCCAGTTGGCGTTCTTCGCGTTGATCCAGCCAGAACACCCAAACCGCGACCAGGCCCAGCCCGAGCAAGGCGGCGAGGGACACCGGCAGGGCTTTATTCGGGTAGCGGATCAGCAGAATCACCCAGGTAAGAACGAGCAGCGCGCCGATCAGCATGGCTAGTACCTCGACACATAAGTTTGGCGAAGGGATGGCGAGTGGATTTTGTTGCCAGGCAAGGCGCCACGACGAGTCATAGCCCAGCTATGGCGAGGAGTGGCAACGCTGCATGGCGGAAAAATACGCCGCCAGGATTTGTCTGAAACTTGAGTGTCGAGGTACTTAACTCCCGCTGGAGTGCTGCGATGGGGCATAGGTGGGCCTCGCTGCGAGGGGAGGCTCCATCCTACAACATGGGATCGGGGTAACCGATAGGGGCGGTTAGGGCTGGCGGCATGCCCCTCCCCAAAGTTCTAGGGAGAGAGGCATGCCGAGCCTAGTTAGCGGGTAGCGATTTTGACTGGGGCTTCGTGGGCTCCGGTGCGGCCGTAGACATCTTCGAAGCGCTCGATGTCGTCTTCACCGAGGTAGCTGCCCGATTGCACCTCGATGATTTCCAGCGGGATCTTGCCGGGGTTGGCCAGGCGGTGCACCGAGGCGATGGGGATGTAGGTGGATTGGTTTTCGGTGAGCAGGAAGGTGTTCTCGTCACAGGTGACTTGCGCGGTGCCGGAGACCACGATCCAGTGTTCGGCGCGATGGTGGTGCATTTGTAGCGAGAGCTGCGCACCGGGTTTTACCGAGATGTGCTTGACCTGGAAGCGTCCGCCCATATCCACCGAGTCATAGGAACCCCAGGGGCGATACACCTCGCAATGGTTCTGGGTTTCGCTGCGGCCTTGTTCGTTGAGGGTGTTGACCAGCTGTTTGACCTCCTGCACGCGGTCTTTGTGGGCAATCATCATGGCGTCTTTGGTTTCCACCACCACTATGTTCTCCAGGCCGATCACCGAGACCAGCTTGCCATTGCCGTGTACCAGGCAGTTGTGGCTGTCGCGCACCACCACGTCGCCTTTGGTCACGTTGCCGTTGCTGTCTTTTTCAAGTACGTCCCAGATCGACGACCAGCAACCGACATCGCTCCAGCCCGCGGCGAGCGGAACCACACAAGCGCGTTGGGTTTTCTCCATGACGGCGTAGTCGATCGAGTTGTCCGGGCAGCACTCGAAGGTGGCTTCGTCGATTTCGATGTTGTCACCTTCGTGCTTGCTACGTTCCAGCGCCAGCAGGCAGGTGTCGTAGATGTCCGTGTCGTGCTTTTTCAGTTCGTCGAGGAAACGGCTGGCGCGGAACAGGAACATGCCGCTGTTCCAGAAGTAGTTGCCGGATTTGACGAACTCGGCCGCGCGCTGCTCATTGGGCTTCTCGACGAACTGGGCGACACGGCTCACGCCGTCCGGCAGCAGGGCGTCGGGGCTGGACTTGATGTAGCCGTAACCGGTTTCCGGTTTGTTCGCGGGCACGCCGAATAGCACTAACTCGCCTTTTTCCGCGGCGATGGTGGCCAGCGACAGGGCACGCTGGAAGGCCTTTTGGTCTTCGATCACATGGTCCGCCGGGAGCACCAGCAGCAGTTCGTCGCGGCCCTCATTGAGCAGCTTCATCGCGGCGATTGCGACGGCGGGCGCGGTGTTGCGACCAAAGGGTTCGAGCAGAATGGCCTGAGTGCTGAGCTTGAGGGCGCTGAGCTGTTCCTGAACGATGAAGCGGTGGTCTTTGTTGCAGACAATTACCGGTGGCTGCATGCCATCGAACGCCAGACGCTCCAGGGTTTGCTGGAATAAGGTGTGATCGCCGGTGAGCGCAAGGAACTGTTTGGGGAGCTGTTTGCGCGAAAGCGGCCAGAGTCGTGAACCGCTACCACC
>JBOICE010000230.1:0-7832 GCA_050739815.1 Pseudomonas sp.
GAAACCCAGGCGCAGATGGACTTCCTCAAGGCCCAGCACTGCGACGAGATCCAAGGCTTCCTGATCAGCCAGCCGGTGGCGGCGCCGGCCTTCGCCCAGCTGTTGCGCGAGCAGGCGACGGCGTTGTGGCAGTGACGGGATTGGCCGTGGGGACGCCGCCCTCGACGCTCCAGCGTCCACCTGTATGGCTCAAGGGGGGGCGGGCTTAGAGCCTCACTCCAGCCACTTGCGTCCTTGCAGTTCGAGCAGGCTCTGCGCTTGCTCGGGGCCGTTGGAGCCGGCTGGGTAGGGGCGTGGGTTCTGGTAGTACTCAAGCCAGCCTTTAAGGATCGGGTCGACCCAGTTCCAGGCGGCTTCCACTTCATCGCGGCGCATAAACAGCGTCGAGTCGCCCTCGATCACGTCCAGCAGCAGCCGTTCATAAGCGTCCCAGCGACGTTTCTGGCGGAACGCCTGGGCCAGGTTGAGGTCCAGTTCCACCGGTGCCAGGCGCATGCCTTTGCCGGGGGTTTTGCCCATCAGTTGCAGGTTGATGCGTTCTTCCGGTTGCAGGCGGATGAGCAAGCGATTGGGCTGGCTGCCATCGAACAGGCGATGTGGCACCGGCTTGAACTGGATGACGATCTCCGAAGTCTTCTTCGCCAGGCGTTTGCCGGTGCGCAGATAAAATGGCACGGCGGCCCAGCGCCAGTTGTCGATCTCGACCTGTAGGGCGACGAAGGTCTCGGTATCGCTGTCGTTGTCGACATTTTTCTCGAAGTAATACGCCGGTACTTCTTGCCCACCGATCTTCCCGGCGGCGTATTGGCCGCGCACGGTCTTGTCTTGCACGTCGAGGCCGTTGATCGGTTTGAGTGCCTGCAGAATCTTCAGCTTCTCGTTGCGCACGGCTTCGGCGTCGAAGCGTACGGGTGCTTCCATGGCCACCAGGCAGAGCAATTGCAGCAGGTGATTCTGGATCATGTCGCGCATGGCGCCGGAGCGGTCGTAGTAGGCGCCGCGATTTTCCACGCCGAGGGTTTCGCACACGCTGATCTGCACATGGTCGATGTGCCCGGCGCGCCACACCGGCTCGAACAAGGCGTTGGCGAAGCGCAGGGCCATGAGGTTCTGGACCGTCTCCTTACCCAGGTAGTGGTCGATGCGAAACACCCGGGACTCATCGAACACCGCGCCGATCGCGGCGTTGATGGCTTTGGCCGACTCCAGCGAATGGCCAATCGGTTTTTCCAGGACGATGCGCGCGTGTGGCCCAGCGAGGCCGGCGACGGCGAGGTGGGCGGCGATGTCTTCGAACAGGTCCGGCGCCGTCGCCAGGTAGTAAACCCGCACGCGTTGTTCGGCGTGCCCCAGGTATTTGGCCAGGCGGCCGAAGTCGGCGCTTTGTGAGGCGTCCATGGCGAAGTAGTCGAGGCGGGCGGCGAAGCTGCTCCAGGTCGGCGCATCGAAATCGGCGCGGGCGACTTGGGCCCGGCAACGCCGCTCGGCCAGCGCCTGATAGGCTTCACGCGCCAGCGTGGTGCGAGCCAGGGCGAGGATGCGCAGGTCGGGATGCAGGCGGCCGTCGCGGTGCAGGTGATAGAGCGCCGGCAGCAGTTTGTGCAGCGCCAGATCACCGGTGCCGCCAAATACCAACATGTCGCAGGGGATGGTCAACAGAGGCTCTCCGAGCGCGGTTTACCTGGGCGGGAGGCGGGTCATGTAGTATAACTACAAGCGCGCTACAACCCGGCGTGCGCCGATCATAACTCATCAACAGAGCCAAGCCCCTTGAACCTCTTGCAACACATTGCCCAGTCGCGTCACCTGTTACGAAAATCGGAGCTGAAGGTCGCCGATCACGTGCTGCTCGACCCCGCGGCGGTGATGCACAGTTCCATGGCCGATCTGGCGCACAGCGTTGGAATCAGTGAGCCGACCATCGTGCGTTTTTGCCGTGCCATCGGCTGCACCGGCTTCCAGGATCTCAAGCTGAAGCTGGCGCAAAGCCTGGCGGCCGGCGCGAGTTTTGGCCAGTTCGCGATCCATGAAGACGACTCGGTCGCGGACTTCAGCCTGAAGATCTTCGATACCACCCTGCACACCTTGATCGAGGTGCGCGAAAAGCTCGATCCGCAGGCGCTGCAACGCGCCATCGCCGCCTGCTCGCAGGCTCAGCGCGTGGAGTTCTATGGCTTCGGCGCCTCCGGTGCGGTGGCGGCGGACGCCCAGCACAAGTTCTTCCGGCTGCTGCTGACGGCGGCGGCCTATTCCGATCCGCACATGCAGGCGATGTCGGCGGTGACCCTGAAGCCGACCGATGTGGCCATCTGCATCTCGCAATCGGGGCGTTCCAAGGATTTGCTGATCACCGCCAACCTGGTGCGTGAAACCGGCGCGACCTTGATCACCCTGTGCCCGAGCCAAACGCCATTGGCCGAGCTGGCCACGGTCAACCTGGCCATCGACGTGCAGGAAGACACCGAGATCTACACCCCGCTGACCTCGCGGATCGCCCACCTGGTGGTCATCGACGTGTTGGCAATGGGTGTGGCCATGGCCCGTGGGCCGACGCTGGTCAATCACCTCAAGAGCGTGAAGCGCAGCTTGCGCAGCCTGCGCCTGTCGCCGAAAACGGTGAAGGCCAGCGAAGACTGAAACCCTGTGGTCACCACAGTTTCATGGCTCTGCCGTTAAAACGTAACGCCCGCCGACCATGCTGGTGCTCCCCGCACCTGTTCATGGGAGATCTGAAATGGCTCGTTATGTGGATGACTCGCAGCAGTACGCCGGCTCGGCGACTAAAACCCGCCGCCAGCAAGAAGATCAACGCCGTATGGCCTACCGCCGCGCCATCGAGGACTTCGCCGAGCAGCGTCGTCTGCAGCAGGAGTTGGCCGACTTCCCCGAACTGATTGCCGCTAATTACCTGGATGCGGTGCGGGCAGCGTCCCGGCGAAACGCGCGGCAAGCGCACTGATCTGCGTGCGTTCAGTGCGGATAAACGCCAGAAACGCCTGACCCACCGGCGACACGCGTTTGCCTCGGGCGTGGACCACACACCAGCTGCGATAGAGCGGTAGTTCCTCCACCGTCAGCTCGCAAAGCAGACCGGTGGCCAGCTCCAGGCTAACCGCGTGGCGCGGTAACAGCGCCAGGCCGAGACCGGCCACGACGCATTCACGCAGGGCATCCAGCGAGGCCACTTCCAGGGTCTGGGCGAAGTGCGCGTGCTTCTGCTGGAAGTACTCTTCGCAGGCCTTGCGCGTGCCCGAGCCGGGCTCGCGGATCAGCAGCGGATAGGGTTCCAGGTCTTTCAGGGTCAGCTGCCCGGCGCTGCATAACGGATGCTCGGGCGGCGCCACGGCGACTATTGGGTTGTTCAGGAAGGGCAGAAACTCCAGGGCCATGTCTTGCGGCACCAGCGACATGATCACCAGATCGTCGCGGTTGTCGGCGAGGCGCTTGATCACCTGGGCGCGGTTGACCACCGAGAGGTGCAGGTTGACCTCCGGGTGCTGGCGCTTGAAGGCGGCGAACAGGTGCGGCACGAAGTATTTGGCGCTGGACTCCACCGCCAGGTTGAGCTGGCCCTGCAGCGAGCCCTGCAAATCCGAGAGCTGCATGTCGAGGTTTTCCAGGCGCTGGAAAATATCCGCGCTGGCGCGTTGCAGCGCGTCGGCGGCGTCGGTCAGGTAGAGCTTCTTGCCGACGTACTCGAACAGCGGCTGGCCAACCAGCTCTTCGAGTTGACGAATTTGCAGGCTGACGGCCGGTTGCGTGAGGGCCATTTCCTCGGCGGCGCGGCTGTAGGAGCGGCTTTCGCAGACCGCGCGAAACACCTGTAGCTGACGAAGAGTCATGCGCATCAATGACTTACGCACCGATATCACCCGTTTGGCTATGCCTGGTCGAGCAACTATAAGCTTTAACTTATAGCTAACCCAATAATTATTGATTTTGGTTAATCGGCGCAGGGGACTAGGGTGAATGCGCGACGAGTGTGCTGCGGCAAAAATAACCGTTCAATTTTGCGACAGCGCACCCGGCCCCTGAATCCGTTTCTCGGGCGCGCTCATGGGTCGACCGGGGGTAAGCGGTCGCCAGTTCACCAGGCCGAGGGAAACCTTCCGTGATCAAGAAAATCCTGATCGCTAACCGTGGCGAGATTGCCGTCCGAATCGTGCGCGCTTGCGCCGAGATGGGCATTCGCTCTGTGGCGATTTACTCCGATGCCGACCGCATGGCGCTGCACGTGAAGCGCGCCGACGAGGCTCACAGCATCGGTGCCGAGCCATTGGCCGGTTACTTGAACCCGCGCAAGCTGGTCAATCTGGCGGTCGAGACCGGTTGCGATGCGCTGCATCCGGGCTATGGCTTCCTCTCCGAGAACGCCGAGTTGGCGGAGATCTGCGCCGAGCGCGGGATCAAATTCATCGGTCCGTCGGCCGAGGTGATTCGCCGCATGGGCGACAAGACCGAGGCGCGCCGCAGCATGATCGCCGCCGGTGTGCCGGTCACGCCGGGCACCGAAGGCAACGTCGCGGATATCGCCGAGGCCCTGAGGGAAGGCGAGCGCATCGGTTACCCGGTGATGCTCAAGGCCACCTCCGGTGGTGGCGGCCGTGGTATTCGCCGCTGCAACAGCCCCGAGGAGCTGGAGCAGGCGTTCCCGCGCGTGATTTCCGAGGCGACCAAGGCCTTCGGTCGTGCCGAGGTGTTCCTCGAGAAGTGCATCGTCAATCCCAAGCACATCGAGGCGCAGATTCTCGGCGACAGCTTCGGCAACGTGGTGCATCTGTTCGAGCGCGACTGCTCGATTCAGCGGCGCAACCAGAAACTCATCGAAATCGCCCCCAGCCCGCAACTGACGCCGGAACAGCGCGCCTACATCGGCGATCTGTCGGTGCGTGCGGCCAAGGCGGTGGGTTACGAGAACGCCGGTACCGTGGAGTTCCTGCTCGCCGAAGGGGGCGAGCTGTACTTCATGGAGATGAACACTCGGGTGCAGGTGGAGCACACCATCACCGAGGAAATCACCGGTATCGATATCGTCCGTGAGCAGATCCGCATCGCCTCTGGCCAGCCGCTGTCGGTGAAGCAGGAAGATATCCAGTACCGCGGCTTCGCGTTGCAGTTCCGCATCAACGCCGAAGACCCGAAGAACAACTTCCTGCCCTCGTTCGGCAAGATCACCCGCTACTACGCGCCCGGCGGCCCCGGCGTGCGCACCGACACGGCGATCTACACCGGTTACACGATTCCCCCGTACTACGACTCCATGTGCCTGAAGCTGGTCGTTTGGGCGCTGACCTGGGAAGAGGCGATGGACCGCGGCCTGCGCGCGTTGGACGACATGCGTGTGCAAGGGGTGAAGACCACTGCCGCCTACTACCAGGAAATCCTCCGTAACCCGGAATTCCGCAGCGGTCAGTTCAACACCAGCTTCGTCGAAAGCCACCCGGAACTGACCCAGTACTCGATCAAGCGCAACCCATCGCACCTGGCCCTGGCCATCGCCACCGCCATCGCCGCCCACGCCGGCCTGTGAGGAACGAACAATGAGCAAGAGCCATTCTTCTAAAAAAATCCACGTTACCGACACCATCCTGCGCGACGCCCACCAATCGGTGATCGCCACCCGCATGCGTACCGAAGACATGCTGCCGATCTGCGACAAGCTCGACAGAGTCGGCTACTGGTCGCTGGAAGTCTGGGGCGGCGCGACGTTCGACGCCTGCGTGCGGTTCCTCAAGGAAGACCCCTGGGAGCGCCTGCGCAAGCTGCGCGCCGCACTACCCAACACCCGCCTGCAAATGCTCCTGCGCGGGCAGAACCTGCTCGGCTACCGGCATTACAGCGATGACGTGGTCAAGGCGTTCGTGGCCAAGGCCGCGGTGAACGGTATCGACGTGTTCCGCATCTTCGACGCGATGAACGACGTGCGTAACCTGCGGGTCTCCATCGAAGCGGTGAAGGCCGCCGGCAAGCATGCGCAGGGTACGCTGTGCTACACCACCAGCCCGGTGCACACCATCGAAGCCTTCGTCGCCCAGGCCAAGCAGATGGAAGCCATGGGCTGCGATTCGGTGGCGATCAAGGACATGGCCGGCCTGCTGACGCCGTATGCCACGGGCGAGCTGGTCAAGGCGCTGAAGGCCGAGCAGTCGTTGCCGGTGTTCATCCACTCCCATGACACCGCCGGCCTGGCCGCCATGTGCCAGATGAAGGCGATCGAAAACGGTGCCGACCATATCGACACCGCGATCTCCAGCTTCGCCTGGGGCACCAGCCATCCGGGCACCGAGTCGATGGTCGCCGCGCTCAAGGGCAGCGAATTCGACACCGGCCTGGACCTGCAGCTGCTGCAGGAGATCGGCCTGTACTTCTACGCCGTGCGCAAGAAGTACCACCAGTTCGAGAGCGAATTCACCGCGGTCGATACCCGTGTACAGGTCAATCAGGTGCCGGGCGGGATGATGTCCAACCTGGCCAACCAGTTGAAAGAGCAAGGCGCGCTGAACCGCATCAACGAAGTGTTCGCGGAGATCCCGAGAGTTCGCGCCGACCTCGGCTTCCCGCCGCTGGTGACCCCGACTTCGCAGATAGTCGGGACTCAGGCGGTGTTCAACGTGCTGGCCGGCGAGCGCTACAAGACCATCACCAACGAAGTAAAGCTCTATCTGCAAGGCCGCTACGGGCGTGCCGCCGGCAAGGTCGATGAGCAGCTGCGGCGCCAGGCGATCGGCAGCGAAGAGGTGATCGAGGTACGTCCGGCCGATCTGCTCAAGCCGGAGCTGGCCAAGCTGCGCGAAGAGATCGGCGCACTGGCGAAGTCCGAAGAGGATGTGCTGACCTACGCCATGTTCCCGGACATCGGGCGCAAGTTCCTCGAAGAGCGCGAGGCCGGCAGCCTGACGCCGGAAACCCTGCTGCCGATCCCGGAAGCCGGCGGCGTGGCGGCGGCCAGCGGCGAGGGCGTGCCGACCGAGTTCATCATCGACGTACATGGCGAGAGCTACCGGGTGGACATCACCGGCGTTGGGGTGAAGACCGACGGCAAGCGGCACTTCTACCTGTCCCTCGACGGCATGCCGGAAGAGGTGGTGTTCGAGCCGCTCAACGAGTTTGTCGCTGCCGGCACCGGCAAGCGCAAGCACGCCAGCGCGCCGGGCGATGTCAGCACCACCATGCCGGGCAATATCGTCGATGTGCTGGTCAAGGAAGGCGACACGGTGAAAGCCGGCCAGGCCGTGCTAATCACCGAGGCGATGAAGATGGAAACCGAAGTACAGGCGCCGATCGCCGGCACCGTCAAAGCGATCCACATCGTCAAGGGCGATCGTGTGAATCCGGGCGAAGTGCTGATTGAGATCGAAGCCTGATCGGTTAAAGAGCAAGTCCCGCTAGGGGAGCCGCGAGGCTCCCTTTTTTTGCGCTTTTATTGGATCCCCGCCTGCGCGGGAATGACGGTGCGCGGGGTCGGCTGCTGACTATCAACCTCGTAGGAGCGGGCCATGCCCGCGCCTACACAGCCGCTCAGCCAGGCGCGCTAGTTCAGGCTTCGCGCAATTCGGCCAGGCTGCATTTCTGTCGGCCGTCGGCATCGAAGTTATCCGCCGCCAGCCAACGTTCGAAGCCGCGCCGCACGGCCGGCCATTCGTTATCGAGCATGGCGTACCAGGCGGTGTCGCGGTTGCGGCCCTTGATCACCATGTGCTGGCGGAACAGCCCTTCGTAGCTGAAACCAAAGCGCTCGGCGGCACGTTTCGAGCGGGCGTTCTGGGCGTTGCACTTCCATTCCAGGCGGCGATAACCCAGCTCGAAGGCGTATTTGGCTAGCAGGTAAATCG
>JBOICE010000231.1:0-9252 GCA_050739815.1 Pseudomonas sp.
GTCTTGTACGTCAACCGAAAAGTTGTCTGAAAACCGCCAGTTGTTGCTCATACCCATATCGCAGGCCCGGTTTAAGAACAATACCTTTCAAACAGGAGTTTCACACTTACATCGAGAATAATCAGCAATGGATTCCGAAGTATGGGGAATTGTGGAGAGCGAGCGAGGCGATCTCTTTGTGATCTACGGGTATGCCCTCCTGAACTGCCTCCAGGCTTTCATCAATGATGGAAATTCCACGTTCCAACTCTTCGCGGCTAATAGTGAGAGACGGCAAAATCTTTAGGGCTTCATCTCTAGGACCGCAAGTTTCGATGATGGCGCCGCGCTCGAATGCCGCCCTGGAGACTTTTCCAGCCAACCCCGCATCTGCAAAGACGAAAGCCTGTATCAAACCTCGTCCGCGCACCAGGGCTCTGGTCTCCGAATGGCGATCCGCAATCTGGCGAAGCAAGCCCACTGCGTATGCCGATTTTTCAGCGATGGCATTGCTGAAGCTCTTGTCTTGCCAGTACGTGAGCGCCTCCGTTGCGGTAACGAAAGCCAGATTATTGCCTCGGAACGTCCCTGTGTGCTCTCCGGCCTGCCATATGTCAATCTCCGGACGAATAAGCACCAGAGACATCGGCAGACCGTATCCACCTATAGATTTGGACAGGCAGACGAGGTCTGGCTTGATGCCGGCTTCTTCGAAGCTGAAAAAGTCTCCGGTGCGGCCGCAACCCACTTGAATGTCGTCCACGATGAGCAAAATTCGGCGCATGCGAGTGATCTGCTCCAAACGACGCAGCCATTGGTTGCTTGCTACCTTGACTCCGCCTTCCGCCTGGATGGTTTCCACGATAACAGCCGCTGGAACTCCAACACCGTTGCCGGGGTTTTCCAGTAACGTCTCCAGATAGTCCAGCGTGTCAATGCCTGTCCCGAGATCACCATCAAAGAACATGGGCAGGGAGTAGTGCAATGGAACCCCAGCGCCGGCTCGCGCGGAAACATTCCCCGTGACACCCAGAGATCCCATACTCATGCCGTGGTACGAGTTCATAAAATGAACTACGGTGTAGCGTCCTGTAAATTTACGGGCCAGCTTCAAAGCGGCTTCCACTGCATTTGTCCCAGTGGGGCCGGTGAACTGCACTTTGTACACAAGGTTACGCGGCTTCAGTATTACCTCGGTGAATTTCTCCAGGAATTCCCGCTTCGCGGAGGTAGCCATGTCGAGGCTGTGAGTGACGCCGTCAGCAGCCAGATATTCAATGAGGCGCTGCTTCATGCGCGGATTGTTGTGACCATAGTTCAAAGCGCCTGCGCCGCTGAAAAAGTCCAGATATTCCTTGCCCCGTTCGTCGGTAAGGCAGCAACCGCTTGCCTTGGTGAAGACTGTGGGAAAGGCCCGCGAATAAGTCCGTACCTGCGATTCGAGAAGCTCAAATGTCTTCATGCCTCCACTCCCTTCTGTCCGTTTTTCGAGTTGGCCGCACCAAACATGTTTCCCAGACGCCACGGGGCTTTTTGAAGAAAGGAGCACTATGTCGGGCGAATTTCATTTGCGACAGCGCGCCATCAAGTTGCGGCTTGATCGCAAATTTGTTGTCCACGATGTCTTGGCGGCCCGCAGCTCTCTTTAATAAATGCCTCGTGCATTAGCGCCACGCTTGCATTCACCCTGGAAACGGGGACAACAAAGCAAAGCGATTCCCGAGTGGTGAAGCTCTTCACCACCGGGACCTGCGCCTGGCGCAAGATTCCAGAGGCATCCAGGAAAGAGGCGGGCCTCGAACCCAATCCAAATCCCACCAGTGAAACCATGCCAAGCCGATCGGCAACGGTAATGTCGTCGCCGAACTGATCCCGCAAGCGCCTAGCGAACGCTGCAGGGGCGGGGATCTCGAGGCTCGAAATGAGAATGTCTGCCGGTTCGCTAAAATTGCCCGTTTCACCAAAAATCAGGTCATATTTGGCGATCAAATCGAAAACGGCTTCTCTGCTGGCGTGGGCGCACTCTGCCAGGCCGAGAGTAATGCGGATCACGTCTTTCCGTCCTGATACTCCCGCAACTCCAGTGCAGCTAGGTCGGAAAGTTTGTTCTGACTTGGGATGGGGGTGGACCCATGTGTCGTGCCCGTCTTCGAATGTTGAACGCACAACCATGGACACGCCGCTGGCTCTGGCAAGTTCCACCGCACCGGCCTTGAGCACCTTGGCTCCGGTCCAGGCAAGCTCCTGCATCTCGGCGGCGCCCAACTCTTTCAGGAAACGCGCCTGGGGCACCACGCGGGGATCCGCGGTAAACACCCCCGCCACGTCGGTGTAGATTTCGCAATGCTCGGCCTCCAATGCGGCCGCCAGCGCCACGGCAGTGGTGTCAGAGCCGCCGCGCCCAAGGGTAGTGAGGTCTCCACTACTGGTGAAACCCTGGAATCCGGCAACCACTACAATTTCGCCTCTCTCCAGATGTTTCCGTATACGCGCGGGACGCACTTCCAAAATTTGCGCATTTGAGTGGACGTCATTGGTCAAGATGCCACACTGCAACCCGTTCAGCGCAATTGCGTCTTCTCCCGATTCCTGAATCGCAATGGCGAGCAGCGACATGGAAACCATTTCCCCCGTAACCAGCAGCGCATCCAGTTCACGCCTCGAGGGGTCAGATGAGAGTTGACGCGCCAGGTCAACCAGTTCATTAGTGGAGTTGCCCATAGCCGAGACCACTACTACAACAGCATGGCCGTGTTGTTTGGTTTCCACGACCCGGCGCGCCACACTCCGCAGTTTTTCGATCGTGGCAACAGAAGAACCGCCGTATTTTTGAACAATGATTTTCATAACTCACGGTTTGCACGAATTTTTTCGCGATTTTGAAAAGCGATGTCTGTCGTCTTACGGTATCGACCTAAGGTACGGACGCATGAAGGTAGTGAGTCGTAATCTGAGGTCATTTACTGTAGTAAAGTCGTGCGGAATATGCAGAGACTCCAACACTCGCCCCATCGGCGCGCTACCCTTTGACGCCTCCACGATCCGGCGGAGCTCGGGCTTGGCGGGCACACCGGGGTATGCTACCGGCGCCGTAGTGCTCGCGAGTCGATGCTCCTTGTTTAGAACGTAGGAATATCGGGTTACCGAATTTGGCCGGAAACGGTTTTCCAGAAAAGAGTCACAGATCTGTTGCTCTGTTTTCCGTTGCACGGGACTGTCCGCGCGCTTGAAGTAGAACCAGAGCATGGGCGATTTCTCGCACAATAAGAGATTTGTGATCTGCCATCGCTGGAGGTCAGGAAGTTTTACATATTCCTGTTGAAGGCTTGGCACAGGAAGATGTAAGTTCCAGCTTGTAATGTCTCGTCCTCTGTCGTACATGGTCGGACACGGGCCGAGAAACTCGAGACCGCAGCGACGGGCCATATCTTCCAGCACTTCCACAGTATAACTATTTTCAACGGGCTGGATGAGCGAATCCGCGATCGCAACATCAGGCGCCTGCTCGAAGCTACTCACGAATTGTCCCATCAGCCCATCTTCGCGATAGTGATCGATGAGCTGTCGTGTAATGGAAAATTCCTTGTGGAAATCTGGTTCCGATTCGGTGCTTGCAAGTAGTCGAACTGCTTTCTGAAAAGCAGAAGTGAGGATCCGGTGATAGCGGTTGTACACCATCAATTCCAGGACTCCCGTGGGCTTGAGAGCTTTCGCGAGTTTGCGCAATGTTGACTCCGGATCGGCGTTGTGATGAATCACACCCGTGCAGATAACGTAATCGAACTCCTGATCATAGCCGGCGTCATTGATGCTCTCATTCCGCAGTTCAAGGTTTGTACAGCCGAAATCCCGCACGGTGGATGCGCAAATTTGCAATGACGAAGGGGAAAGATCGGATCCGCGCACCGTGGCGCTGGGAAAGTGCAACGCCGTAATCGCTGCCTGATTCGCGCCACAACCAGCCACCCAAATACAAGGATTTGCCGGCACGAGTTGGTGCGTCCAGTCTCCCAGGTTTTGGTTGAGCATCACTCGCGCGAAATCTGGATCAGAAGTGCGCTCTACCGAAGCCGGCTTCCATGGGAAGGGAAAGCGGTTGTAGAATTCAGAATTGATTTGATCGATTGATTCTCTGGTTCCGGTTAGTGACAAATTGTCATCTATCACGTCTGTTGTTGTTGTCATAAAAACCTCTCCTCTCAATTCACTGGTAGTTCATACCAATGTCTCACGTTCGGACTCGGTTGATCGTGTTCGCTGATTGGTATTTGTGCAACTTGCCTGCTATTAATGTAAAGATGGTTGCTCTCGCCGGAATTGGTTCGCCTTGCGCTGGGCTTTCTCAATCTGAGCGGATCATTGTTAGACTCCCCGCACAAAATTACCTAGCGCGCTGAGGACATCACGTTTAAGAACGTTCACGAAGCCCGTTGCCGGCCCGTGAATGAAAAAATGATCTCCCGGAAACATCCTTACCATACAGCGCCCAGAAGTCTGCTCTTCCCAAGCCTGCAAATTGCCTACCGGAACGTCGGCATCCTGAATTCCACCATAAACTGAGAGAGGACATGCAAGAGGTTCCTCCGGCACGTATTGGTAAGTGTCCACCATCTCAAAATCCGCTCTAAGGACAGGCAAGAAAAGATTCTGCATTTCGCGATTGTCGAGCAGTTCCCGTGGTGTCCCGTTGAGCCTTCTGATCTCGGTTATGAACTCATCGTGAGGCAGATCGTAAGTGGGAGGGTCAGACGTCGCCACGTGAGGGGCGCCGCGACCGGAGAGAAAGAGCTGCAGCGGGGTAATGCCGCGCCTGCGACGAAGCTCTCGACTGAGTTCAAAGCTAATGAGAGCGCCCATGCTGTGACCGAACAGAGCGAATCGCTGCTGAAGCTTCCCATGGATCGCATCTGCAATTGCCTCTATCAAGGGCTTCAGATGGGTAAAAGGCATCTCTCCGATGCGCTTGCCCCGTCCGGGAAGGTGCACGAGACAAATGTCTATTTCAGCGGGAAAATGCCGCTGCCAATCGTGGAACACGTGGGAGCCTGCTCCCGCGTAGGGGAAGCAAAACAATAGAAGCGATGGATTGGACACATGTGAGAGGTGCTCAAACCATAGCATGTCAGAATCGCGCGCGGATTTACTCAACATGTGCTACTGTGAATGTATGTATTTCGCCAAATATGCAGTAGAGCTCAGGCCTTGCTTTTTGCCGAATACCATCCACGGCCGCTTTGAGCGACTCCTCAACAAAATAGCGCGGAAGGGGCCAGCAAATCACGACTTCATTCACTCCGCTCAGCATCGCATCTTCAGCAACGACAATGTCCCATGTTTCCCACTTGCGGGTAATCACCATCTCACCTTGGTTCTTGCCATTAACTTCGATGATAATCTTACCTTCCTCCAATCCCAGATCGGGAAGCCGGCAGGTGAGAGAGAGCGAAACGGGCCGGTCATCGCTACCGACAAAAAAGAAATGGGATTTCAGCCAATAAGCCCGGTAGTAATCACTCGGTTCGAGCATAGGTACGCTGGGTGTTACCCATAGCAACTCTTGTGGTTGCATCGCTGATGAGCAGTAATAATAGTCCAGCAAGTTGGCGCTTCCACGGGACACACTGCGCTCCTCCTGTCGGATTCGTCCGAGATCTGTTGCGGCCTCGATTCCAACCTCTCGCAACGCATCGACAACGGCATCCAGAAGCAGCCTGTCCAATTGCTTTATTTGCACATTGAATAGGTAAAAGTGAATCGAGGGCCATGGCAGACCGGCCAGTTTTTCGCCCGATTTGCTCATCAGCATCCGGGCCTGCCGGGTCTGGAAATCGAGGAAACAGATCATCGCCTCACTGATGTCGGGAGCAAACTCCAGCGCCCGCCGGCAATAGTAGCGCACCAATTCATAACTCTGATACCAGTGAGCATTATGAACGGCGGCCAGGAATGACGCTTCGGCCTCTACCCTGCGGCTTGGCGCCATGCTCTTGCTGATCAATGAACGCCACGGCACGTGGGTTCTCTTCAGATTTCGTAGCACACCCGAGGCTGTCGCAGCCATGGCCACCTGAATCCCTTCCGCCGTCAGATGGCAATAGTCCAGAAAAAGCCGGCGGTCAGGCAGCGAGCCTTTCAGATATTCATCGAAGAGTTTAGGCAGGTCTATAATGTCGCCCTTCTTGTATTTGAGCGATTCTTCGCGTAGCGTCTTTTGGGCAATTGTAAACGTCCTGGGGGACTTCATGAAGGATGCGTCCCAGATCGTGGCGTCGCGCGCGCATTCCAGGTAGTGCCGCGATTCAGCCAGTTCTCCCGACTTTAGGCTGCACTCAGCGAGGAAATAAAAGCCGGCAACGCTCACTCCCTGGTCCAGTTCCACCATTCTTTTTGCCAGCCTGGTAGCCAACGGAAAATCACCGGCCTGAAGCGCACTTTGTGCGCCTTGCCTGCAGGTGATCCACTCTACATTCGCCGCATCGGAGAGATGCGGCGCATTTACAACCGGATCGCGCCAGTCTCCGAGATTAAACTCCGGGATGATCCACAACAGTGGGATCCCCTTCTGTTCATAAGCGGAATTGATTTCCTTCACCACCACCGTGGCTCCGTCCACAAGCCCTTTTTCGGCCAGGCCTTTAAGTCCGTGAACGCCATGCTCGCGCAACACGCTATCCATGTATACAAGTTCGTCTCTGGAGTAATCCGCGGGCGATCCCGACGGCGCCCAATTGTTTCCGGCAAAGATTACGACCGCATCCGGCTGAAGCAACAGCGCAGAAATGGCGAGATCCTTGAGGTCGAGTCTCAGATTAGTCCGGCCAAGATCGATGACCTCAACTCCGCCCTTGCCGAAATGCGACTGAAGGATGGACTCCAGGGCCATTGCCGGGGTGAATTGCGGGTCGTAGAGATAACCACGCGCAACAGATTCACCAATCAATACGATCCGTACCTTGGCCCGCTTCGGTTCGATTCGCCCGACCTGAGCCCAATAATTCCAGTCTTCGATCGTGTCGAGACGGCGGGCAAAATGGCTCGCGCTGTCCTTCCGTTCCCATATACCCACTCGATCGGTTTTCGCCTTGTCAGAAGCCATGCCTCTGATTGTCTTATCAACAGCGTCCATCTCCTCCGCCGATGACTTCATTGTGTTCTTAGAGGGTTGCCCCAGCAGGCCCGTGAGCTGAAGTAAACTGAGTGTCTGTCTACCATCGTCGGACATGGCGATCCGGGATAAGCGATTAGCAAAGGACTTAAGCAAGTCTTGAGAGTGTTTCATTCCATTTATCCCCGATTGTTTTACAGGAGAGTGTACACAAGGTGACCCACCTCGCCGCCGGCGCGTATTTCTTTCGCCGTTCGTTGCGCTTGGAGATGCCACATGTTTGGAATCGCTGACCGTTCGAGAATGAAGTCTTCAATGATCAGCGCGTCAATCTGTGATGCGACAAAGCACATGATAGCGTCAAAAGTCGTGCATACGATCGGTTCCCCGCGCATGTTGAATGAGGTGTTAAGGAGGATTGGGCAGCCTGTACGCCGGTCGAATGCTTCAAGTAATGCGGCAAACCGTGGGCTGGTGTCAGGGCTGACAGTTTGAACCCTGGCAGACCCATCCACGTGTGTAATGGCTGGCAAAGAGATGGGGGAAATGACTTTGCAGGTTTCGAGCATGAACGGCGAAGGGTGGTCTAACTGAAAATGCTCATGGGCCTTTGACGCCAGGACAGCCGGGGCGAAAGGACGAAAAGCCTCTCGCATTTTGACCAGAGCGTTGATTCGGTCTCGCATCTCTGGACGCCTGGGGTCAGCTAGAATCGACCGCGCTCCCAGCGACCGTGGTCCGAATTCCATTCGCCCATGAGACCATCCAATTACTTTGCCTTGCGTCAAACAGTCGACTGTGTAGTCGATGAGTTCCTGTTCCTTGCCTCGAAAATCCTTAAAATGAGCGGAGGACTCCTTCAAGAGTCGATAGGCCTCGGCGGACGAATTCGCAGGACCCAGATAAACATGTTCCATCGATTTCCCCGAAGGCGCCTCACCTGTGATTCGCACGTGCGCCATTGCAGCAGCCCCCACGGATCCACCGGCGTCACCAGCCGCTGGTTGAACAAAGAGTCGTTTGAATGGCCCTTCGCGTAAACACCGCGAGTTGGCAACCACATTCAAAGCTACTCCGCCAGCCATGCACAGGTTCTCGCTGGGGACTTTGCTATGTAAATAGCGGACCTTTTCCAGCAGAATTTCTTCCATCGCTATTTGGGCGCTCTTCGCCACATCCATGTGGAACTGCTCGATTTCTGATTCCGGGACACGAGGCGGACGCCCCAACAGACTTGATAACTCATCCGTGTACATGGAATCTTCCCTGAGAAAGCCGAAGTATGTCATGTTGAGTCGGTACTGCCCCTCGGAACCCACTTCAACCAGTTTGCGTATTTTGTCCACGTATGAAGGTTTTCCGTAAGGAGCTAGCCCCATGACCTTATACTCGCCTTCATTCACTTCGAAACCAAGGTATCCGGTGATGGCGCTGTAAAAGAAACCCAGTGAATCCGGGAAGTCCACTTGCTCGAACCGTTCAATTCTGGGACCCTCTCCCGATCCGTAGGTGGTGGTGGCCCAGTCGCCGACTCCATCATTGGTCAATATTGCCGCCTGGTTGAATCCGGAAAAATAGTAACTGCTGGCCGCATGCGCCAGATGGTGGTCCACGATTTCAATGCGCCCATCGTATCCAAAGAGCTTTCTGATGATTTGCTGGGGAGGGGGGCAAACGATACGGTCTAGGATCGCATTGCGCCGTTCAGTAGAGCACTCCGGGAGCAACCCCATCCATATTTGCCTGCCCAGCTTCAGTTCCGGATCTTCGTAGTAAGCGATACAGTCGACATCGGCGATAGTGATTCCCGCCTCATTCAGGCAGTATCGGAACGCCTTGCGCGGGAAAGATTTGTCATTCTTCACCCTTGTGAATCGTTCCTCTTGGGCTGCCGCTACTAACACGCCATCCTGCAGCAGGCTGCATGCTGAATCGTGATAGCCTGCCGAAATTCCTATAACATTGAAGCGATATCCTTTTGCTCTACGTTCAAGCTTAGCGTTGACTCTATGAATGTCAAAAGTATCTTTATGGAAGCGCAAATCATTCATTTTTCACCTGGCTTACTGGCAAAAAAGTTTCAAAATAGATGCGGCGCTCACGGGCTCGGAGCGGGCGCCTATGCTTGTGTCTTTCCTGTCCCGATTGTTTGAGGATCGCAACCACAC
>JBOICE010000232.1:0-6138 GCA_050739815.1 Pseudomonas sp.
GTGCCGACCGGATCGATCTACGGATTCCTGGGACCGAACGGTTCCGGCAAAACCACCACGATCCGACTGTTGCTCGGTCAACTGACGACTGGGCATGGCGCAATCCGCGTGTTGAACGAACCGATGCCCAGACGCGCCGCGCATGTGTTGGCGGGTGTGGGTTACGTCCCCGAGCGACCGCACCTCTATGCCATGCTCACAGTCGAAGAGGCTGTGCGTTACCACGCGTCTTTCTACAAGTCGTGGGATAGTGCGCTGGCGTCTTCACTGGCGCATTCGTTCCGGCTGCAGCAAGGTGCGCGTCTTTCTCGCCTGTCGAAGGGCGAAATGGGCAAGCTGATGATGTTGCTGGCGCTTGCGCAAAAGCCGGAGCTGCTGATTCTGGACGAGCCGACCGACGGTCTGGACCCGGCGGCTCGCCGTGAAGTCCTGTCCGCACTGGTCGATTTTGTCGCGCAACGTACCACCACCGTTTTCATCTCCAGCCACCTGGTGCACGAGTTGGAGCGCATTTGTGATCTGGTGGCCATTCTGGACAACGGCCACCTGATTTCCGAAGTCCCCATCGAAACACTCAAGTCCGGGATGAAGCGTCTGCGTGTGAGCGGTGCGCCGCGCACGATTCCCGTAACGCCATTCAAGGTTCTGGAGCGTGCTGCGGAATCGCGCGACGGCGAAGTCTGGCTGGTGCAGGGCTGGCAGACTGATCAACTCGAGTGGTTCACGCGCTCCGGTATCGATCTGCGCGAAGTAATTGACCTGGATCTCGAGGAAGGTTTTGTGGCGCTCATGCATTCACGCTCGAAACAGCGTGAGCCTGCCGGCTCGATCACCCAGTTGTCTGCCTGAGGTGGAGCATGTTCAAATCGATCGTTCTGGTACAATGGAAGTGGTCGCGCTGGTCGGTGCTGCTGTTGAGTGTGGCCGCGCTGGCCGTGACCAGCTGGACAGTCAGCGGTGATATGACCAGCGAAATGTCCTACGGCCGAACCAATCTGTTCAACCGCATGCAGACCACGTCGGTCTGGTACAGAACCATCGCCATTGTGGCGGGTTTCCTGCTGGCCATGCACGCCTGGCGCACGGATCACCAGGGGCGCAATGTCTACGCTCTTTCGCTGCCCATTGAGCGCTGGCGTTTTGCTCTGTATCGCTATGGTGCCGGTGCGCTG
The DNA here is from genome assembly GCA_050739815.1 of Pseudomonas sp. GTDB lineage: Bacteria > Pseudomonadota > Gammaproteobacteria > Pseudomonadales > Pseudomonadaceae > Aquipseudomonas. The sequence continues at coordinate 1,173 of JBOICE010000232.1, forward strand.
TTCGGCATGCTGATCATCTGCGCGCTCTGGCTCTCGGCACTGATGGCAGTGGCGATTCAAGGTGCGCCGGCAGGACTGCACGCTTACCCCGGCGGCCTGGCCGTGCGCGTGGGCATGGTGCTGCTGGTTGCCTACGCAGGCGCCTTTGCTATCTGGAGCAGCACGGCGCGGGCTCCCTACTACATTGCCGGAACGGTCGTGGCAGTGCTGGCTGCGCTGGCCATAGCTGACGCGTTCAACGCCATGTTCGTGCCGCGCGCCCTGGGATCACTCTGGCAGTACCTGGGCATACGCGAAGTTTTCGGCGGCCGCTGGTTCCTCTACGATGTGTAATCCCGTTGCCGCGGTGCTGAGGGTGACACTCGTGCTGCTGGGCGTTGTTTTGTCAGCGCGCGGATTACCGGCACAGTCCACGGAAGAGCAGCGCGCGCGTGTTTCCCGGCTGGAAGATGCGTTGCGTGCGATCGGTCGTGCGCCCGAACGCCGCCTGTCCACTCGCGCCACCGAAAGCATCCGCGCAGGCGCACTGCTCATACACACCGAACCCGAGCTGACGGCGCTGGCTGGGCCGGCCATCGAAATTGCCTGGCGCACGCTGGAGCGCACACTGGGTCGCGGCGCAGCGGCTCTTGGCAAGTCTGATGCAGTCTTCACTCTGCAACCACTGTACAGCGGCAGCAGCACGCCCCAGGGCAACGTCGTGCTCGCGCTGGTGACCACGCGTTTCCGGAACGGCGTCACCTCGGTCAGTTGGAATCCCCTAATGCCCACTACGGCAGCCGAGCTTGGCAAACGCATCGCCTGGATTGCAGCACTATCCATCGAGGAATATTTCGGACCCGAGCTGCGCAGCAGCTGGCCGCGCGTTCATGCCTGGGGTGAAATCATGAATCCAACCGCCCGCGCCAACGCCCTCATAACTTTGGCCAGCTGGGACTATCCGGCCGGGCGCGCCTGTCTGGCCGGACAATTGGTCAGTTGCCGCACATTTCTCCTGCTGGATGCACGCGCCGATCAAACCGCGCCGGGTGCTGAACCCACCATCCCGCCACAGCTCGACAACAGCACGGTCACTCTGGCATTCGACCGCCTCCTCACCGTGGTTCTCAAATTGGGCGGGCCGCAGGCGCCGCAGCGATTCCGCAGCGCTGCAGGTGCCACCATTGGTGATCGTCTGGCCACAGCTGCCGGCGTGCCGGTCGATTCGCTCTTGCATGCCTGGAGACGCGACTTCACGACCCGCCCGGCCGGACTCAGGCAATCCACGATGCGCGCGTTCGGCGCACTGCTGATACTCACCTGTCTGCTGGTCGCCACCACCATGCGCAGGCCCGGTGTGCGATGATGATGACGCGCCGCCGCTGGGCTGCTGTGATTGTGCTCGTCCTGGTCGGCTTGGGAGTAGTTCTGGCGCAACGAGGCAATTCGTTGCCGCGCTCAGCCTGGGTCGTGCGTCTCGAAAAAAGCACCGCGGAGTTGCCCGCCGACAGCAATCAGCGCAATCGATATTCTTTGCAGCTGCAACTGGGCAGCGCGTTGCGTCGTCTGCACGCGCTGGAGTTGCGCGATTCACTGGCCGCTGCGCTGGCCATTCAGCCGCGCGCCGACGCAACCCGCGAACAGCTGCTTGTGCTCGGGCGCGTAACACACCTAAGAGCGGACAGCATCAAGAATGCCCTGGCCGCGCAATGGCGGTCATTGCGTGTGGAGGATGGTAAACGATCCGTAGCGATTGCGGTGAGCGTGGACTCGACCGCGTGGCAAGGCCCGGCCGTCGAGACACGTGAACCTCCCGGCTGGGATGTCGTGTTCACGGCGCCTGGACCAAACAGCAATGCGCCCTGCATTGCCGTCGTGCGCGCGATCGAGCGGCCGGCCTCCGGCGGGTGGCAAACACAGTCCCTGGACGATCCCGAGCTGTACCAGTCTTCCGGACTGTGCGCGTTCTACGCGGCGTTCGGTGATCCCGGATCTGCGATACGACGCTGGCTGGACGAACGCGAATACGATGTGGCTCGGGAAGCGGACTGGACCTCGCCACTCGACCTTGCACAGCATCGCGCGGGCGACCTGCCGCTCTACGGGATTCACCCGCTCCAACGACCTTCGCTGGGCGGCGACGTAGCGCCTGTGCCCATCAGAACCGCTTTCCTGCGCTGCAGCGACGGCAACATTGTCGAGTGCGAACGGCTGGTGCTCGACCCCGATCTGCGCTTGACCGAGCAGCACCGCACGACCTATTACCGCATCGCAGCATCGTCCGCGAACAGCATCACGACGGCGGACACCATGAAGATGGTCATGAACGAAGCAGCCTGGAGTTCCGTCATCATCGATCAATTGCTCAACGCCATGGCACGCTCCCAGGGACGCGAGCGCTTCACGCGCTTCTGGCAATCCAGTCAGCCGCCCGCAATCGCATTTCAGGAAGCGACCGGCACACAACTCGGTGAGTGGGTGCACCTCTGGGTGCGCCATACACTGGGACGCAGCTCGCGTGGTACGGACATCACACCGTTGCCTCTGCTGATCACTCTGCTGCTCCTCAGTGGCGGCTTCGCAGTCGCGGCGTTTGCCGCGGTCCGTCGGAGCACCGCCTGAACGGCAGTACATATCTGAACTATTTCCCCAAAAAAACTGGTGTCCTGACTCGGGACACTAGCTGGCCTGGTGCACTCCACCGCCCAGACTCGAAACCAGTTCGGAAACTTCGGCCCGGATCGCATCAGGTACATCCTGAAGCAGCTCCGATTCCGCCGAAATCAAGGCCTCCGATCCAGCCTGATATCGTTGACGGCCGAGATCAGTTACCACTGCCAGCACGCTGCGCCTATCATTCGGATCGGCCAGGCGGCGCACCAATCCATCGTTTTCGAGGCGGTCAACCAGTTGAGTCACATTGGATTTTACGCAGGCGATTTTTTCCGCCAATTGTCCCAGGGCGAGGGGCTCCCTGGCCTCCACGAGGTACTTCAAAGCATTGAGCTTGGCCAGGGACAATCCGCTGGGCTCCAATGCGCCTTCGAGCCGTTCTTCAATGCGCCGGCCCGCGGCGATGAGTAGCCAGAGGACGCGAGAATCGTTCATACATGAACATCATACTACCAAGAATTATTTTGCGCAAGAGGACCTGTGGGAACTACGAAACGTTAGTCCCGGATTATGGGGTGTCCTTTGCGAGGAACTGAGAAATGGGCATGAATGGTTGGACGCCGGTGGACCTGGGGCCCACGTATCCGGCGCCGGTGGGCGCGTATTCACTGGTTGCGCGGGCGGGCGATTTTCTTTTTGTGTCGGGCCAGGTCCCGACAGATCCGGCCACGGGCAAAGTGGTGGGGCAAACGGTGGCGGAGCAGACGCGCTTCGTGATCGAGAAGCTGGGCCGCATTCTGGAAGCGGCCGGATCGTCGCTGAGCAACGTGGTCTCGGTGAACGCGTATCTGTCTGACATCAAGGACTGGGACGAGTTCAACACAGCCTACAAGGCGTCGTTCAAGCCGCCGTATCCCACGCGCACCACGGTCGGCGCCGGTTTGCACGGCGTGCTGGTTGAGATCACCGCGGTAGCCCGCGGTTAAGCGTTCCTGGCGACCCAGAAGTTGCCGGCCACGCGGGACGAGTCGCCGCGCGGAATACTGAGCGTTCGCCATTCCGCACCGGCCATGCTTTTGGCCAGCAGCACGATCTGGCCGGCGTGGTGGGACGCATGAGACAGGTTGCGCAGCAACGCCTGGATGACGGTTTGTGGCTCGCCGCGCACAGTGACGGAACGCTGGAGATCTGCACTGGTGAGGGAAGCCAGCGTGTCTTCCAGGCGCTGCCAGCCTTCGTTCCAGGTGCGCATCACGTCGCTGCGGTTTTCGCCTTCCGTAATGAATTCGCCGTCGCGGTTGCGGTCGGGTTTTTCGCCGTCTGAGGTCAGGAATTCAGTCCAGCGCGAACGCAGGTTACCACCCACGTGCTTCATGATGACGGCCACGCTGTTGGATTCGCGGTCCGCCACCTGAAAGAACTGTGCATCATCGATCTGCTGGGCCGCGGCCTCAGCCAGCCGCCGTTGCTGGTTGTAGACAAACGCCGCGTCTGCCAGGAGCTGGCTGCCGATGTCCCTGTGCATTGCCGGATCCGTTGGCTGAGTGGAAGTTGGCTCAATCTAAAACCATGACACAGACCGGTGCGAGCCGAGGCGGAATGAGTTTTGTGTTGACGCATGGCAAGTTTGGTGAATCAGCGATTCGGCTGGTGCGCCTGGTACGGAAAGGCGACCGTCAGGAGCTGCGTGACCTGGCCGTGCAGTTGCTCCTGAAGGGCGATTTTGAACGCGGCTTCACCGAGGGCGAGGCGCTGCCGCTGGGTCGGGAGCAGGCCATCGCGGATCGCGTGTACGCGCTGGCGCACGAGCACTGCGGTGATCAGATCGAGCCATTTGCCCTGGTTCTTTCCCAGCACGTGCTGCGCTTCTTTCCGCGGGTGAGCGAAGTAGAAGTCGAAATCGTCGAGCAGCTCTGGGGCCGCGTTACGGTGGGCGGACGTGCGCACGATTACGCGTTTACGGCCAGCGGCGAACAGCGTCTGGCGCGCGTCACGCGCAGCGCTGATTCCGTGCAGGTGGAAGCCGGCTTCTCTGACCTGCCCATTCTGCGCATCCTGAGGGCGGACAAGGAAGACGCGGGATTGTTCAATGGCACCCTCACGGCGCGCTGGCGCTATGGCTGGGCCGATGTGCCGTATGGCCTGCACTGGCAGCAGGTTCGTCAGGTAGTTCTGGACACGTTTGCCAATCATGCGGCCGGTACAGCGCATCAGCTTCTGCACGACATGGCGCAGGCTGCGCTCGACCAGACACCATCGATCGTGGAAATGCGTTTTGCGTTGCGCGTCCGCCGTCACCACCCGGCCGATCTCTCGCGCTCCGGCATGCACAACGATGGGACTTTGCTCATACCGGAGGCCGGGCCACTGGGAG
>JBOICE010000233.1:0-5731 GCA_050739815.1 Pseudomonas sp.
CAACGTCTCTGTGGCAGAGACCGGCCATCACGATCTCTGGCAACGTGCGGAACTGACCGCCTGCGTTGTGGCCGGGGAAAAGCGACACGCCGAATCGGTTTTGGCGAGTGCGGACTCGCTGGTCCAATCGGAACCGCGCGCCCGCGTCATTGATTCGTATCGTTCCTTTCGTTGAGTGCGGCGGCCGGCAACGGCCGCCGCTTTCTTATCGCTGAACAGGGTGCGCCGGGATGGCGGGGCGAAGACTCGATCGGTTGAACGAACAGGTGAAGCGGGAAGTGGCGGAGATCCTGCGCACCAAGGTCAAAGACCCGCGCGTCGGCACGGTCACGGTAACCGATGCCCGCGTGTCACGGGATCTCTCGACGGCCATCCTTTTCGTCCTGCCCGTTGGCGAAGCGGATCAGCAAAAGGAAACCATGGCCGGTCTGCAGGCCGCTGCGCCCTTCGTCCGCGGCGAGCTGGGCGAGCGCTTGCGCCTGCGCAAGTTGCCCACGCTCCGTTTTCAACGGGACGAAACCATACAGCATGCCGCGCGCATCGAACGACTGCTGCATGAGGTGTTTCCTCCGGTCAGGCCCGATGACCCGCCCGAGGCGGATGAAGATTGACCCCGGCGCTGATTATGTGCTGCGCGTGGACAAGCCCGTGGGCCCCACATCACACGACATCGTAGCTCAGGCGCGCCGAGCCCTGCACACGCGCCGGGTTGGCCACACCGGTACGCTCGATCCGTTTGCCTCGGGGCTGTTGCTGCTGTGTGTAAACCGGGCTACGCGCATCGCCGAATTCCTTTCCGGATTGAGCAAGACCTACCTGGCAACCGCACGTCTGGACGGATTTACCGCTACCGATGATCACACTGGCGGGTTGCTCGAGCCGAACGATGCCTGGCGCTCGCTTACGGCCGCCCGGATCGAGTCGGCCATGCGCACATTGACGGGATCCATCGAGCAGACGCCACCCGCGTACTCCGCGAAGAAAGTGCAGGGCGAGCGCGGGTACCGGCGTGCGCGGCGCGGTGAAACAGTCGAGCTGGCGCCCGTGCGTGTTCAGGTCGACCGCTTGGAACTCCTGGATCTCGCTCTGCCGGACGTCCGCTTTGCAGTTGAATGCTCCAGCGGCACCTATGTGCGCGCGCTGGCTCGCGATCTGGGCCGGGCACTGGGAACGGGCGCCTATCTCACCGGCTTGCGGCGCACCCGGGTGGGCCGGTTCCAGGTCGATGATGCCATTCCCGCCGCCGCGCTCGACCATGACGCGCGTGTCGAGCAGGCTGCACTTTCACCTCTCGAGGCCCTGAGCCACCTGCCTGCCCTGGAAGTGGGCGAGGAAGATGCCCAGCGCCTTCGTCACGGTCAGGCCGTTGTACGGACTGCGGCCGTGGCTCGCACGCTCCTGGTCGTCACCAGTCACGGCGAACTGGTTGCGCTCGCGCGCGAAGATGGTCAGCACCTGCTGCCGTTCAAGGTCTGGCAGGCCGCATGAGTGAACGCCTCGCACTCCCCGGCAGTCCGGCCGCGCCGCAGTCCACGGTGGTAACCGTAGGCACGTTCGATGGCGTCCATCGGGGTCACCTGGCCGTATTGAACTGTCTGCTCGACAGCAGCGCGCAACACGGACTGCGCTCCGTCGTCGTCACGTTTCAGCCGCATCCGCTGCGCGTCCTGCGCCCTGAAGCGGCGCCGAGAATGCTTTGCACGGCTGAGGAAAAGGTGGAGCTGCTGCGAGCGTCCGGCGTGGACCAGGTCGCGATTGTACCCTTTACCACTGAGCTCGCCGGCTATTCACCGCGCCGTTTCCTCGAGGAGGTCCTGATCACTCATTTCGGGATGCGACACCTGGTCATTGGCTACGACCACGGCTTCGGCAAAGATCGCAGCGGAGATGCGGCTACTTTGCAAAGTCTCGATCAGGAGCTCGGCTACCAGGTGACGGTAGTTCCGGATACCGAACTGGATGACCGGCCCATTTCGTCCACGCGCATTCGCTCGCTGCTGACGGAGGGCGATGTGCTTGCTGCTGCGCGGGCGCTGGGCCGACCTTATTCGTTCGACGGCCAGGTTGCCCGTGGTGACGGGCGAGGACGCGAGCTGGGGTTTCCCACTGCGAATCTCGGCACGGTCGATCAGGAGAAACTGCTGCCCGCCGAGGGGATCTACGCAGTGCACGTACGTGTCGATCAGAACCACCCCGCAATGCGCGGCCTGCTTCACCTCGGTCCCCGTCCAACCTTCGGCTCGACACACCCCACGGCCGAAGTCTACCTGCTGGATTACCAGGGCGATCTGTACGGCCGGCAACTGCGTGTCAGCTTGTGCAGTCGTATTCGTGGTGTCGAGCGCTTCGCTACGGTCCAGGAGCTGATCGATGCCATGCACGGTGACGTCGCGGCCGCTCGGCAGATCTTCAGCACTGGGCAGGACGCCTGCGCGTAAGTCGTTCCGCGGGTTGCCGGATGTGCTAAGTGCCGCTACAATCAAAGGCTAGACAAATTCGAAGGTCACGGCGCTGCGGCGCCGGGCTTCCCGACCAGCGAACGACTCTCGAGGAGGCTGAGCCCGTTATGGCTCCCATCAAAGACGACATCATCCGCAAGTACCAGTTGCACGAGAATGACCGGGGCAGCGCTTCGGTTCAGATCGCGCTGCTGACTGCACGCATCAACGAGCTGACCGATCACTTCCGCAAACACCAGAAGGATCACCACAGCCGCCGCGGCCTGCTCATGATGGTGGGTAAACGGCGCCGTCTGCTGGAGTACCTGAAGCGGACGGATCTCACCCGCTATCGCGAGCTGATCGACGATCTCGGGCTTCGTCATTAATGCATCTCTTCCAGTTGAGGCGCACACCAGTCGAGCCGGTGCGGGCCAGACCCGTTCCGGTTTTTGGGTGCGTCTGTGGGTCGCGGCGTTGAGCCGGGCAGCTGGGAGGCAACTTGAGCGGACAGGAAACCGCAATGCACAGAATTGAAACGACGTTTGCAGGACGGCCGCTGATACTGGAAACCGGCCGCATGGCCCGACAGGCGCACGGCGCGTGTCTGATCTCGTATGGCGAGACCGTAGTACTCTGTACGGCGGTCGCGCAGGATCAGCCGACCACTCTGCCCTTCTTTCCGTTGACCGTCGAGTATCGCGAGCGCTTCTATGCCGCGGGCAAGTTCCCGGGCGGCTTCATCAAACGAGAAGCCCGGCCATCCGAAGCAGAAATTCTCTCCGCGCGCCTCATCGATCGTCCGATCCGCCCCATGTTCCCCGCTGGCTTCACACACGAAACGCAGATCTTCGCCACAGTGGTCTCGGCCGACCAGGAAAACGACGCGGATGTCGTGGCCATTCTGGGGACTTCAGCCGCACTGTTCATGTCGAAGATCCCGTTTGAAACTCCGATCGCGAGTGTGCGCATTGGTCGCATCCAGGAGCAGTGGGTGCTGAATCCGACGTTTCACCAGCTCGAGTTCAGCGATGTCGACATCGTTGTAGCCGGGACGGAAGACGCGATCCTGATGGTCGAGGGTGGTGCTGTCGAAGTTTCCGAAGAGGAACTGGTCGACGGTCTGCTGGCGGCGCACAACGGTATCAAGGAGCTGTGCCGCATTCAGCGCGAATTTGTGCAGCCGGTGAAACAGCCGCAGATGGCCTGGGTGGCGATCGAGCCGGAAGAAATTCTGCGCAACCGCGTCGCGGAACTGGCCGGCCGGCGCATCGCCGAAGTCATGCGCATTGGTGACAAGGCGCAGCGCAGCACGGCCATGGGCGATCTCAAAGAACAGGTCATGAAGGCGCTGGCCGAGGAATTCCCGGAGCAGGAGCAGAAGATCAAGGAACTGCTCTACCAGGCGGAAAAGAGCGCCATGCGCGGGCAGATCCTGAACGAGGGTGTACGGGCCGATGGCCGCAAGGTCGATGAGATCCGCCCGATCAGTATCGAAGTGGGCCTTCTGCCGCGCACGCACGGGTCGTCGCTGTTCACACGCGGACAAACGCAGTCGCTGGCGGTGGTCACTCTGGGCACACAAGCGGATGAACAGCGGCTGGACTCCATTGATGTGCAGCAGGAGACGACCAAGTCGTTCATGCTGCACTACAATTTCCCGCCCTTTTCCACCGGCGAAGTAAAGCCGGTGCGCGGGACCGGGCGACGCGAAATTGGCCACGGCGCACTAGCGGAGCGGGCCATTCAGCCGCTTCTTCCCGCCTACGACGAGTTTCCCTACACAATCCGCGTGGTGTCGGAGATTCTGGAATCCAACGGTTCCTCATCGATGGCCTCCGTGTGCGGAGCATCACTCGCGCTCATGGATGCCGGCGTGCCTTTGCGCGGCGCCTGCGCGGGTGTGGCCATGGGCCTGATCAAGGAAGGCGACAAGGTGGCGGTTCTTACCGATATCCTGGGACTCGAGGATGCACTCGGTGACATGGACTTCAAGGTGGCCGGCACGCGCAAAGGCGTCACCTCCATTCAGATGGACATCAAGATCGAGGGACTGACGGTCGACATCATGCGGGAAGCGCTGGCCCGCGCACACAAGGGTCGCCTGCACATCCTCGGTCTGATGGACCAGAGCATGGGCAGCCATCGCGAAGCACTGTCGCGCTGGGCCCCGCGTATCATCACCATGCAGATCAATCCCGAGAAGATTGGTGAAGTCATCGGCCCCAAGGGCAAGACGATCCGCGCGATTCAGGAAGAGACGGGTGCGCAGATCAACATCGAGGACTCCGGCCTGGTCACCATTGCCAGCATTTCGGGCGAGGGTGGGGAAAAGGCCCGGGAACGGATTGCTGCCATCACAACCGAACCCGAGATCGGCCGCACGTACGATGGCGTCGTGAAGTCCACGACCACATTCGGAGCCTTCGTCGAGATTCTGCCCGGTGTTGAAGGCCTGTGTCACATTTCGGAGTTGCAGGCAGGCCGTACGGAGAAAACCGAGGATGTGGTCAAGCGAGGCGATCTTGTGAAGGTCAAGCTGCTTTCAATCGACGAAAAGGGCAAAATGCGACTCTCGCGCAAAGCGGCACTGGCCGATGCAGGGGGCAGCCAGGCGTGACCGAACGGTTTGCTCGCGCTGAAGTTGGCGATGGGCTGGTCGTATTGACGGAAGCGATGCCCGGCGTCCGTTCCGTGTCGCTGGGCGTATGGGTAAAAACCGGTTCCGTGCACGAGCAGCCCGTCGAGATGGGCGTCAGTCACATGCTCGAGCACATGGTGTTCAAAGGCACGATGCGCCGCAGCGCACACGAGATCGCTCTCGTGCTCGAGCGGCTCGGTGGTTCGCTCGATGCCTACACCACTCGCGAGCACACCTGCTACCAGGCGCGTGTGCTCGACGAGCATCTGGACCTGGCCGCCGATGTGCTGGCCGACCTCGTGCTTCAGCCCACGCTGCGCGCTGCCGACCTCGAGCTGGAACGCGAGGTCGTACTGGAAGAAATCTCCACGGTGGAAGATACGCCGGACGACCTGATTTTCGATCTGCACGCACGGGCGCTGTGGGGTGAACATCCCTACGGCTTCAGCATCCTCGGGACCCGGGCCAGCGTCGCGGACCTGACCGACGCGCGCCTGCGCCAGGCACACGATCGCGCCTATCGCCAGCCCAATCTCATCGTGGCCGCGGCGGGCAGTGTGCAACATGACCAGTTCGTGGCGCGCGTCCAGGAAATGTTCGAGGCTGCGCCGCGCGGTGGTGCACTGCCGGACGTGGCTTTGCCGGTCAATGG
>JBOICE010000234.1:0-7779 GCA_050739815.1 Pseudomonas sp.
GAGCCGGAGGTTTTGTTCCAGCGGCTCTCTGAGGCAGGTGGCGTGTGTGGTGCGCTTGCTGGTCTGCTTTGTTGACTCATTGGTCAGGAAGTCACACGATCGCGATTATGCGTTTGTATACAAGAAAAGCAAATAATGTTTTCACTGTTGCGCAAATTGACCCGTGGGATTGTGGATATATAGATATGGATTGTGGGCGACAATTTGATTTGGTCGTTTGTATAAAACTAATTAAAAAACAAATAGATATTATTTTTAACGGGCTCGTTTTGGCAGGTTTTTGCCTGCTTTTGGCGGGTTTTTCTGGTGTGGGTGGCGGAGAAAATCCAGAAAATAGGCCCTGCGTAGAGAGAGTTCGTAAGGAGCGTGCTGCTCGACAGGGCTATAAACTGCCGACAAGATCCTCTTTCAGAAAGGCCGAGCGCTCTCGGTCAGCGGCTGAGTGTGGCGGGGGACCATGTGTGCAGGCAGATCTGATTGTGTACAATATGTCGGTACTTATACCCTCTGCGTTTCCGCAATTTCTGCTTGCCAGCAGCCTGGGGAAAGGCAGTAGAGTCTCGCCTGACCGCCGACCTCTTTGACGCGAGCCCGAATGAACGAACAATTGCAGCCCCTCAAGAAGCAACCGCGGATCGGCAAAAGCAGCCGCAGCGGGACTCAGGACGATGTTGTCTACGCGCATATCTTCGATGCCATCCTCGAACAGCGCCTGGCGCCTGGCACCAAGCTGAGCGAAGAGGCCTTGGGTGAGATCTTCGGCGTTAGTCGCACCATCATCCGCCGCGCCTTATCGCGGCTTGCACATGAGGGGGTGGTGCTACTGCGGCCTAACCGTGGTGCGGTGGTGGCAAGCCCGAGCGTGGATGAAGCGCGGCAGATTTTCTACGCGCGCCGCATGGTCGAGCGTGCCATCACCGAGCTGGCGGTCGAGCACGCGACAGCTGAGCAGTTGGCTGAGTTGCGGCAGATGGTCACCGACGAGCAAACCAGCTTCTCCCGCGGTGATCGCGGTGCCGGTATCCGCCTCTCCGGCGAGTTCCACTTGAAGCTGGCAGAAGCGGCGAAAAACGCGCCGTTGATCAGCTTCCAGCGCAGCCTGGTATCGCAGACTTCGTTGATCATCGCCCAGTATGAGAGCGGCAGTCGTTCGCACTGTTCATACGATGAACACAACCAACTGATCGACGCCATCGAGGCGCGGGACACGGCGAAGGCCGTGAGCCTGATGATGCATCACATGGATCATATTGACAGCAAACTGAACCTCGACGAAGACAGCGCCTCCGATGATCTGCACGCGGTGTTCTCGCATCTGCTGCAGACCAAGAAGAAGTCCACGCGGTCCGCGACGACGCGCTGAGTCGCTAAGGGCGAACTTATCCGCGCCTACAAAAAAGCCCCAAGGCCTAAACCCTGGGGCTTTTTTATGTCTGATCGATCAGCCGCGTTGGTGCACCGAACGGCCGGCGGCGTAGGTTTCTTTGATCGCTCGGTCATCGCCGATGGTCATCAGCACGAAGAGTTTTTCTTCGACATCCTTAGCCTGTTGCAAGCGGTAGGACAGCAGGGGCGTGGCGTGGTAATCGAGCACGATGAAATCCGCATCGTTACCGCTGGCGAAGCTGCCGACTTTGTCGTCCAACCGCAATGCGCGCGCACCGCCGAGGGTGGCCAAATACAGGGATTTGAACGGGCTGAGCTTGTTGCGCTGCAACTGCTGCACTTTGTAGGCTTCATTCAGGGTTTGTAGCATGGAGAAGCTGGTGCCGGCCCCGACATCGGTGCCCAGGCCGACATTGACCTTGAACTGCTCGGCTTGCTTGAGGTTGAACAGGCCACTACCGAGGAACAGGTTGGAGGTCGGGCAGTGAGAGACGGCCGAACCGGTTTGCGCCAGACGCTGACACTCTTCATCGCACAGATGCACACCGTGGGCGAACATCGAGCGCTTGCTGAGCAGTTGGAAGTGGTCGTAAACGTCCAGATAACCTTTCTGCTCCGGGAATAGCGCTTTCACCCAGGCGATCTCGTCGAGGTTTTCCGAGAGGTGGGTGTGCATGTACAGCCCTGGATATTCCTGCAGCAGTTTGCCGGCGTAGGTCAGCTGTTCGGGCGTGCTGGTCGGTGCGAAGCGTGGGGTCACGGCATAGTGCAGGCGGGCCTTGCCGTGCCAGCGTTCGATCAGCTCCTTGCTGTCGGCATAGCTCGATTGCGCGGTGTCGGTCAGGTAGTCCGGGGCATTGCGGTCCATCATCACCTTGCCGGCGATCATTCGCAGGTTTAGCGCTGCGCTTGCCTCGAAGAAGGCATCGACCGATTGCTTGTGCACGCTGGCAAATACCAGCGCGGTAGTAGTGCCGTTACGCAGCAGTTCCTTGAGGAAAATGTTCGCCACATCGGCGGCATGGGCCTTGTCGGCGAACTGCTTTTCGGTGGGGAAGGTGTAGGTGTTCAACCAGTCCAGCAGTTGCTCGCCATAAGCGGCAATCATGCCGGTCTGCGGGTAATGGATGTGCGTGTCGATGAAGCCCGGGGTGATCAACGCGTCGCGGTATTCGGTGATCTCCATGCCCTTGAGGCCAGGCAGCAAATCACTGGCGTGACCAACCTGGGAGACCTGGCCGTTCTCGATGACCAGCAGGCCATCTTCGAAATACTCATAAGACTGTTCGATCCCGACTTCGGCTGGGTCGGCGATGCTGTGCAGGATGGCGGCACGGTAGGCTTTAACGTGGCTAGTCATATAACTCTCGTCTTAATCGGGTGGTTCGGTGCCGGCAAGCGAAGTGCTTCGTAGGTTGGCGCTGACAACGTGGGGCCGCTCGCGGCTCCCAAGACGCCAACCCTAGGGGCTGGATGTTGGGCTTCGCGGGCTCAGCGCCAACCTAGGTGGTCATCAGGCTTGTTCTCGGCGTGAACTGGGCAGCAACTTGGCGATGGATTCGCCCTTATTCACTTCCTGGCCGAAGCTGGCGTTGTAGGTCGCTATGACCTCGCCGGCGATGGACACGGCAATCTCAATCGGTAACTTGCCCTTCACTTCGGGCAAGCCCATGGGGCAGCGCATGCGTTGCACGACGTCAGGCTGGAAGCCGCGCTCACGCAGGCGGTGTTCGAATTTAACCCGCTTGGTGCGGGAGCCGATCAGGCCGTAGTAGGCGAAATCGTTGCGCTTGAGTATTTCAGCGGTCAGCTCCAGGTCGAGCTGATGGTTGTGGGTCATGACGATGTAGTAGCTGCCGGCTGGCATGTTCTCGACTTCATCGACCGGTTCTTCGTTGATGACTTTTTCTACCCCGGCAGGCAGTTGGGCGGGGAACTCGCTTTCACGCGAGTCGATCCAGCGCACCTTGCACGGCAAACTGGCCAGCAGTGGCACCAGGGCGCGGCCGACATGCCCGGCGCCGAATACGGCGATCTGTGCCTGCGGCTGTCCCATCGGTTCGAACAGCAGCACGGTGGCGCCGCCACAGCATTGGCCCAGGCTGGCGCCGAGGCTGAAGCGTTCCAGGCGGGTGTCCTGGCTGCGGCTTTCGAGCATCTCGCGGGCGATTTTCATCGCTTTGTATTCCAGATGGCCGCCGCCGATGGTTTCGAAAATCCGCTCAGCGGTGACCACCATTTTCGAGCCCGCGTTGCGCGGCGTCGAACCGCGCTCTTCGATGATGGTTACCAGCACGCAAGGTTGCCCTTGTTGCTGCAAGTCGGCGAGGGCGCTGATCCAACTGCTCATTTGCTCAGCCTCCAGGTGCGTAGCGGACGAGCGGAGCGCGACAGGCGCCAGTCCTCGTCCTTGTGCGGACGCGTCGGCGTGCCCAGCGGCTCCAGTAGGAGCATCGGCGGCAATGCTTCGCGGGCCTGCTGCGCCGGTGCTTCTGGTGAATGTTCGGTGTGTGTTGTCATTGTTGTGCACCGTGTATTTTTGCAGGAGCGGACACTCTCCGCTCCTGCGTGGTTCAGGCGGGTTCGACCTCGACTGCGGCAGCGGATTTGGCCGGCTGCTGCAGTTGCTTCATCTGCTCCACGCCCCAGAGTACGCGCTCCGGCGTGGCCGGGGCATCGATCGCCGGCTGCGCGCGATAGTCGGCCAGGCTGGCGACGGCATCCTTGATCGCACACCAGGCGGCGATGCCGAGCATGAACGGCGGTTCGCCGACGGCCTTGGAGTGGAATACGGTGTCTTCCGGGTTCTTGCGGTTTTCCACCAGCTTGACGCGCAGGTCCAGCGGCATATCGGCCACTGCCGGAATCTTGTAGCTGGCCGGCCCGTTGGTCATCAGCTTGCCTTTGGCATTCCACACCAGCTCTTCCATGGTCAGCCAGCCCATGCCCTGGACGAAGGCACCCTCGACCTGGCCGATGTCGATGGCCGGGTTCAGCGAGGCGCCGACGTCGTGCAGGATATCGGTGCGCAGCATCTTGTATTCGCCGGTCAGGGTATCCACCAGCACTTCGGCGCACGCGGCACCGAAGGCGTAGTAGTAGAACGGTCGGCCGCGCGCCTGGCTGCGGTCGTAGAAGATTTTCGGGGTGCGGTAGAAGCCGGTGCTGGACAGCGATACCTGGCCGAAATAAGCCTGCTGGATCAGCTCTTCGAACGACAGGATCTGGTCGCGCACCCGCACGTGGCCATTGCGGAATTCGACGTCTTCCTCGGTGACCTTGTAGTGCCGGGCGGCGAACTCGACCAGACGCTTCTTGATGATTTCGGCGGCATTCTGCGCGGCCTTGCCGTTCAGGTCGGCACCGCTTGATGCGGCGGTCGGCGAGGTGTTCGGCACCTTGTCGGTGTTGGTTGCAGTGATCTGAATCCGCCCGATATCGACCTGGAACACTTCGGCGACGACTTGCGCCACTTTGGTGTTCAGGCCCTGGCCCATTTCGGTGCCACCGTGGTTCAGGTGGATGCTGCCGTCGGTGTAGATGTGGATCAGCGCGCCAGCCTGGTTGAGGAAGGTGGCGGTGAAGGAGATGCCGAACTTGACTGGGGTCAGCGCCAGGCCTTTTTTCAGCACCGGGCTCTTGGCGTTGAAGGCGCGAATTTCCTCGCGGCGCTTGGCGTATTCGCTGCTGGCCTCGAGGTCGGCGGTCATCTCTTCGAGCAGGTTGTCTTCAACGGTCTGGTAGTAGTGGGTGACGTTGCGTTCAGTCTTGCCGTAGTAGTTGGCCTTGCGCACTTGCAGCGGGTCTTTGCCAAGGGAGCGGGCGATGGCGTCCATTACTTCTTCGATGGCGACCATCCCTTGCGGGCCGCCGAAGCCGCGATAGGCGGTATTGGAGGCGGTGTTGGTCTTGCAGCGATGACCGTTGATGGTGGCATCGCCGAGGTAGTAGGCGTTGTCCGAATGGAACATCGCACGGTCGACGATCGAACCGGACAAGTCCGGTGAGTAACCGCAGTTGCCCGCCAGTTCCATCTGGATGCCGTGCAGGCGGCCGTTGTCATCGAAGCCAACATCGTATTGGACGAAGAACGGGTGGCGTTTGCCGGTCATCTGCATGTCTTCGACGCGTGGCAGACGCATTTTGGTCGGCCGCCCAGTCAGGTGTGCGATCACCGCGCACAGGCAGGCCGGGCCGGCGGCCTGGGTTTCTTTGCCGCCGAAACCACCGCCCATGCGACGCATGTCGATGACGATCTTGTTCATTGGCACGCCGAGCACCTCGGCGACCAGTTTTTGTACCTCGGTGGGGTTTTGCGTCGAGCAGTAGACGATCATGCCGCCGTCTTCGGTCGGCATCACCGAGGAAACCTGAGTCTCCAGGTAGAAGTGTTCCTGACCACCGATATGCAGCTTGCCTTGTAGGCGATGCGGTGCGCTGGCCAGCGCGTTGTCGGAGTCGCCGCGTTTGTGCTGGTGGCTGTCGAGCACGAAGTGCTTTCTGCGCAGGGCTTCTTCGACGTCGAGGATCGCTTCGAGGTCCTCGAATTCGATGATCGCGGCCATTGCCGCTTTGCGCGCGGTGTCCAGATCCTTCGCGGCGACGGCGATGATCGGTTGGCCGACATATTCGACGACCCCGTCCGCGAGCAGCGGATCACCCGGCACCACTGCGCCGATATCCAGTTGGCCAGGCACGTCCTTGCTGGTGATGACCAGGGTCACACCCGCGATGGCATAGCACGGCGCGGTGTCGATCTTGGTGATGCGGGCGTGAGCGCGGTCGCTCATGCGCGCATAGACGTGCAACTGGTTGGGGAACTCCAGGCGGTCGTCGATGTAGGTCGCTTCACCGGACACATGTTTGTCCGCGCTGTCATGTTTGACGCTACGGCCGACGCCGGTGGTGAGGTCCTGGTGGAACAGCGCAGTCAGCTCTTCCTGGGTCTTTTTGACGATGTGATTAGACATAAGCGGTCACCCGTGTTTCGACTTCAGGGGCTTGCAGTTCGAGGAAGTATTTGCGCAGCAGGTTCTGGGCGGTGAGCAGGCGGTACTCCTTGCTGGCGCGGAAGTCGGACAGCGGCGTGAAGTCTTCAGCCAGGGCCGCACAAGCGTGCTCGATGGCGCCCGGATACCAGGCGGAACCGATCAGCGCTTGTTCGCAGGCCGCCGCGCGTTTCGGGATGGCCGCCATACCGCCGAAGGCGACGCGGGCATCACGCACCACGCCATCCTCGATACGCAGATTGAAGGCCGCACAGACGGCGGAAATATCGTCATCCAGACGTTTGGAGACTTTGTACGCGCGGAAGGCCTGGCTGGCACTGGCGCGCGGCACGATGATCTTTTCGATGAACTCGCTTTCCTGGCGAGCGGTCACCCGGTAGTCGAGGAAGTAGTCTTCCAGCGCCAGGGTCCGGGTGCTTTCGCCTTTGCGCAGGACGATCTGTGCGCCAAGGGCGATCAGCAGCGGCGGGGTGTCACCGATGGGGGAGGCGTTGCCAATGTTGCCGCCGAGGGTGCCTTGGTTACGGATCTGCAAGGAGGCGAAGCGGTGCAGCAACTCGCCGAAGTCAGGGTATTCCGCACTGAGGGCTTCGACACAGTCGGTCAGCGCGCAGGCTGCGCCGATTTCCAGGCGGTCGTCGAAGCGTTCCACGCGCTTCATTTCGGCGACGTTGCCCACATAAATCATCACCGGCAGGGCGCGATGGAATTGGGTCACTTCCAGCGCCAGGTCGGTGCCGCCGGCGAGCAGGCGGGCTTCTGGATGCGAGCCGTAGAGGTCGGCCAGATCGGCGACGGTCAGCGGCACCAGGCAGCGTTTGTCGCCGCTGTTCAGTTCGGCGATTTCCTTCGGTGCGATAGCGCGCAGCTGGGCGATGGTCTCGGCCTGGCGGGCATCGAACTGATCGGGTTTGGCTTGGCAGCAGGATTGCTCGGCGGCATCCAGGATGGGCCGGTAGCCGGTGCAACGGCAGAGGTTGCCGGCCAGGGCCTCGTGGATTTTTGCCTTGTGGTCGGGGGCCTCGTCGTGACCGTTACTGTTCTTTTGCAGGGCAAACAGCGACATGACGAAGCCAGGCGTGCAGAAGCCGCACTGTGAGCCGTGGCAGTCGACCATGGCCTGCTGCACGCTGTGCAGCTTGCCGTCGTGCTTGAGGTCTTCGACGGTGATCAATTGTTTGCCGTGCAGGGCGGAAACGAAGGTCAAGCAGGAATTCAAGGTGCGGTAGCGAATCGAATCGCCTTCCAGCTCACCGACTACCACGGTGCAGGCACCGCAATCGCCGGAGGCGCAGCCTTCTTTGGTTCCGGGTTTGCCAACGTGCTCACGCAAGTAGTTCAGCACGGTGACATTCGGGTCGAGACGCTGCTCGGTACGCAGCTC
>JBOICE010000235.1:0-2665 GCA_050739815.1 Pseudomonas sp.
CCTGGGACAACGAAGACTTCGTCAAGGCCGTGAAGGCCACTGGCAAGAAGCAACTGATCATTGCTGGGGTGGTCACCGAAGTCTGCGTGGCTTTCCCGGCGCTTTCGGCGATTGAAGCGGGTTTCGATGTGTTCGTGGTCACCGATGCTTCGGGCACCTTCAATGAAATCACCCGTGAGTCGGCCTGGCACCGCATGACCGCTGCCGGCGCGCAACTGATGACTTGGTTCGGTCTGGCCTGCGAGCTGCATCGGGACTGGCGCAACGATGTCGAAGGGCTGGGCACGCTGTTCTCCAACCACATTCCCGATTACCGCAACCTGATCACCAGCTACACCACGCTCAAGTCCGGCCAATAACGACCTTGAGTCCCTTCGTTCTGTGCGAAAAAAAGGATATGACTGCCAGGATTGCAGCCCTTTACTTCAGGTAAAGGGCTGCGGGGGACCGCCACTTGGCGAGCAGGTTGGTGAGCGGATGAGTAACAGGTTGCCGCGGATATGCGAATGGCCACTTTGCTGTGGGGCGAATGTAGACCTTCGGGACTGATCGGCAGGCTCCTGCCAACCGACAGCTTAGGACTCGACGCGGCTAGCAAGCGCTGGCAATGGCGTTGATTTCACCAATCAATGTTTAGCAGTGCTATAACCAAGCATAGATAAAACTAGATTTAACGCCGCTTAACTGTTGTGTGATTCTGCCCGCCACACGCTTGCATTGGCACCTTATCTGAAGCAGTTCGGCAACCTGGGATCATCTCAAGAGCCAGCCGCTTTCAGCAACCCAAGCCACCGCAAACTGTTGAGCAGAGTTAATCCAATTGAGCACCTCTCTTCCTGTTGAATTAGCGTTTTGGGCATTGTGGCACTGCCGCCATGCGCGGCCGCCAGATACTTCCCCCCTCTGACAGGACCCGCCTGTCCGCGATTTAAACCTGCGTCTGCATAACCGCAGCGCTGTTTCCTACGTGCATTCTTCGCTAGCCCAGAACCCCGATCGCCTTCGATAAGCAGATCAGGCCTGCGTTTATCCGGAGGTTATGCGCGGTGAGCGTCAAGACGACGCGAAAAACAAGAGAGTCCCCATGAGCTTTGCCACGCCGCAAGAAGCCCTGAATTTCCTTGAGCAGAACCCCGATATCGAAGCCTTTGAGTTGTTCATTCTCGACAACAACGGAGTGCCCCGCGGCAAGTTGCTACATCGCGATGAGTTACTGGCGGTGTATGAGACAGGGCGGCCGTTGCCTAGCACCATCCTCGGATTGACGGTTAATGGTGACGATGTCGAGAACTCGGGTTTGGTCTGGGAGGTCGGTGATATCGACTGCCGCGCTTATCCTCTGGCCGGTAGCCTGACGCGCCTGCCCTGGCGACTGATGCCGACTGCCGCTGTGCAGGTCAGCATGCACCCGCAACAGGGCATGCCGGCTGCGGTGGCTGACCCGCGTCGCCTGTTGGCAAAGGTTATCGACGAGCTCAAAGCCGACGGCTATTACCCGGTCATGGCGGCCGAGCTGGAGTTCTACTTGCTCGACCAAAAACGCGACGGCAAGGGTCGTCCGCAACCCGCCCTGGATGCCGATGGCGGCCGCCCATACGCCACGCAAGTCTATGGTCTGCGTGAGCTTGAGCAGATCGAACCCTTCCTTGCTGACCTGTACGCCGCGTGCAAAGCGCAGGGCATACCCGCCCGCACTGCGATCTCCGAATATGCCCCCGGGCAGGTGGAAATCACCCTGGAACATCGTGCCGATGCTTTGCAGGCGATGGACGAAGCCGTGCGCTACAAGCGCCTGGTCAAAGGCGTGGCGCACAAGCACGGGATGATCGCCTGTTTTATGGCCAAGCCCTTTGACCATATCGCCGGTACAGGCATGCACATGCATGTCAGCCTGGCGGATGAGCAGGGCAACAACCTGTTCGCCAGTGAGGCGCCGGAAGGCACGCCGCTGCTCAAACAGGCAGTTGGCGGAATGCTTGCCACACTGCTCGACTCGCTGTTGTTCTTTTGCCCCAACGCCAACTCCTACCGCCGCTTCCAGGCCAACAGCTACGCACCGCTGGCGCCGACCTGGGGTGTGGATAACCGCACTGTCAGCCTGCGTGTGCCTGGCGGGCCGGCGAACAGCCGGCATATCGAGCACCGTATTTGCGGCGCCGATGCCAACCCTTATCTGGCTGCCGCCGCGATCCTCGCCGGCATCCACCGGGGCATCCGCGAGCGGCTGGATCCCGGCGCGCCTATCGAGGGCAACGGTTACGCCCAGGCCACGGAAGTTTTACCGACCGACTGGCTGACCACCTTGCGCGCGCTGGAAAACTCCGCCTGGGCTCGTGATGCCTTGGGTGACGAATTTCTGCGCGTCTATCTCGCGGTTAAGCGTGCCGAATATCGGCAGTTTATGGGCGAGGTAGGCGAGCAGGACTGGCGTTGGTATCTGCAGCAGGCGTGATGAGCACTCGTGGCCATCGAGTGATGGGCTACGAGTCGGCCTTGCGAGCAGGTGAGCAAGATCAATCCGGAGCCTGAATCCGGCCGGCCTTTGCAGCAATGCTCTGGCAGCCTGTTCAGGCTGCGTATCAGCGAAAATAGAATTGGGAACTTGAGTGCTATGACTACTCAACGCTGCAACTCTTACTACACGGCGACCCTCAATGAGGAAACC
>JBOICE010000236.1:0-6855 GCA_050739815.1 Pseudomonas sp.
GTGCTGGCGTGTGCGCCAGATGCCGTGGTGCATCTGGCAGCCATCAGTTTTGTGGGCCACGCGGATGACAACGCGTTCTATGCGGTCAACGTGATTGGTACCACCAACCTTCTTGCCGCACTCACCATGCTGCCCAAGCCGCCGCGTCGCGTGATGCTGGCTAGCAGTGCAAACGTTTACGGCAACTCTCCGCGCTCGCCCATCTCGGAAAGCGAGATACCCGCGCCTATCAGCCACTACGCTGTCAGCAAGCTGGCCATGGAGCACATGTCCCGCACGTACGCGGATCAGTTGCCAATAATCATCACGCGCCCTTTCAACTACACGGGACCGGGACAGGACGTCAATTTCGTGATCCCCAAACTTGTAGAACACTTTGCGCGCCGGGCGCCGACGATTGCACTGGGCAACCTCCAGGTGGAACGCGAGTTCAACGACGTGCAAATGGTGTCCGATGCCTACCTGCAGTTGCTGCAATACGGTGAGCCTGGCCAAACGTACAACGTGTGCTCTGGCCAGCCTTATACCTTGCAGTACGTGATTGACACGCTCACGCGCATCACGGGGCACAGCATCGAGGTGGAGGTCAACCCCGCGTTTGTACGTGCCAATGAAGTGCATCGCCTTTGCGGTAACCCGGCAAAGCTGCAGTCTCTTCTTGCCGAGCATGGCGCGGCGCTTGCAAGCCCGTCGCTTGAAGACACTCTGCGGGGCATGCTTGCCGCAGCGCGCAGCAAGAGCTAATTGCAGTGCGTGCCACCGGCTTGACTACACCCGGAGAGGTTCTGATCACCCACTGCCGCTTGGGCGCACAAACCCTGCAGGCCAGCTTGGGTGATGGTCTTGCCATTTTTTATCTCAGCCCGTTGGGCTCGGCGTCAGCCAAGCCTGCGTCCGCCCGAGGTGGCGTGCCCATCCTGTTTCCTCAGTTTGCTGAGCTCGGTCCGCTGGTCAAGCACGGCTTTGCCCGCACAGCCCAATGGCGATTGGTGGGAGAGTCAGCGTCGGCAGGCCTGCACAGCATTCAGTACGAACTGGATATTGACTCGAAGCAATTCGCTGGCTGGCCCCATGCTGCAAGACTGGATCTGCGTTCGGACGCCTCGCCCGGCCGATTAGTCCTCCGCCTTGAGGTGATCAACACCGGAGATCATGCGTTTGGCTGGACGGGCGGCCTGCACCCCTATTTCGCGGTAGATGATCTGCTGGCCACGACCGTCACCGGCTTGGCGGGCTTGCCTGTGAAGGACAGGTACAACGCGGCATTGCAGATTCAGCCTGGGGGACCGGTTGGCTGGGGAGAGCAGGCCTTTGAGCGCCTCTACGATGGGTGTCCGGCGTTGGTGCTGTCATCCGGCCGTGTGCAGCTTGAGCTCTCGGCCAGCGGGTTTGACCAGTGGATGGCATGGAACCCGGGACGACAAGGTGCCGCAGCAATGGCTGATTTGCCATCGGGTGATTGGCAACGCTTCGTCTGCCTGGAGCCGGTGTGCGTGGGGCGGCCGGTGATGTTGGCACCAGGCAATGTTTTTACTGGCACGTTGCAAGTGCGTGCCGCGACGGCCTAACCAGGCCATGGAGTTTTGTTCAATGAAGGTTGCCTTCAATGCCACGGCGCTGCTTTCGCCGCTTACAGGTATTGGCCAGTATGCGCAGCATTTAGCCTTGGGTTTGCAACAGGTCGAAGATGTTGATGCCAACTTCTTCTACGGATCGGGCTGGAGCCATGAGGTGCGCACGACCGCCCTGCCCACCGTGGCGACGCTCAAGACCCTTGTGCGTCGATTTCTACCCAACTCATATGGTGTCGCGCGGGCCATTCAGCAGGCTCAATTCTCAAAAGACGCTCGCCGTAGGCGCTACGACATCTACCATGAACCAAATTTTCTGGCCTATCGTTTTGACGGCCCGAGCGTCATCACCGTTCACGATCTTTCTTGGATCCGCTATCCCGAAATGCATCCCGTTGAGCGTGTACGGGCCATGAACAAGTACTTCCAGCCTGGGCTTGAGCGGGCATCACTCATCCTCACGGATTCAGCATTCGTCAAGCGCGAGTTGATGGATGTGTTCGGCGTACAGCCAAAACGTATTTTCCCTGTGTCGCTTGGCGTGGAGCCACTGTTTCACCCGCGCTCTGCGGAAGAAACACGGTCCGTCCTGCAACATCATGACTTGACCCATGGCCAGTACCTGCTCGCTGTGGGCACGCTGGAGCCACGCAAAAACCTGCAGGTGGCCTTGCGTGCATTCATGCAACTCTCGCCGCAGTTGAGAAAGCGCTACCCTTTGGTGTTGGTTGGAATGAAGGGTTGGCACACCTCGGCACTGGAGCAACAGATGGCTCCGCTGGTGAGCGCCGGAGAAATCCGCCAGCTTGGTTACGTCTCGCGCGAAGACCTCGCTATGGTGGTAGCAGGCGCCCAGGCGCTGGTTTACCCCTCTGTCTACGAAGGCTTTGGCCTGCCGCCGTTGGAAGCCATGGCGAGCGGCGTGCCGGTTATCGCGTCCAACGTTTCTTCCATTCCTGAAGTCGTGGGAGACACCGGCGTACTGATAGACCCCCACGACGTGGACGGCTTGGCCAGCGCCATGGAAAACGTCCTCACAGCGCCAGATGTGCGACAGGGCATGGCACAGAAGGCCCTCGCGCGCAGTGCTGGGTTTACATGGGCGAACTGCGTTAGTCAGACAATAGATGCGTACCGGCATGCGATTCGCGTCGCATAAGAAGATTGGTTCAGCAGCATGCCCAATTGATTCAATCACCAATCAGCGAAAGGACCGCCTCTTGCAACTCTTCAGCTCCCCCAAAGAAGGTCAGAGCACTCCCAACGTATTGACTATCGACCAACGGCGGGAAAAGCTGCTTTCCTTTGTATTAGCGTCATTCCTGTTTCTATTGCTGAATCAGTTGAAAAACGTCACAACTTTTCCATTCGACTCAGGCAACTACTGGGAATTAAGTAATCCAGCCGTTTTCCTTAGAGACGCCAACAATATACGCGGCTATGTTTTCCCCTTACTGCTGTTTCCGATGAGCAGCTTGGCAAAAATCAGCGGTGACTATGCATATTATCCGTATCGAATATGTTCTTCGCTAATATATGCCTATCTACTGACCAACCTGCTTCCATCGTTCTATCAGAATATTTTCGGAGGAACCATATCACTAGCAAGAAGGCTGGTTGCGCCAGTTTTCTTGGCAACGCTCATGCCCGGCCTGATCATTTACCCCTTGACAGATCTTGCGGCGTTACTGATGCTAATTGGAGCAGTCCACATCGTGTTGAGGCTCTCGCCTGGTAGGTTTTCGACCCGTGGCTTTGTTGCCATTATCATGGCAGGGATTATTGCTGGCGCGGCGTACAACACTCGAACGATCTATATTTTCCCGGTCGCATGCATGCTGCTCAGCATTCCGTTTTTCCTCCTCGCCGGTCAGCCGTTCAAACCTCGCATACTGGCAACAAGCGCATTCATTGCGGGTTTGGCCATAGTTAGTGCACCGCAAGCGTTAATCAACCTAAAGACCAAGGGGCAATTCAACCCTCTGGTGATGACCAATACCACCGGCAAGTCATTGTTCGTGCACCAGCTTCTGCTGGGGATAACACTCCAGCGCTACGAGACCAGTATCGACCCGTCTGCGCCTGCGCCAACGCGCTTCTTCTACGATGCGGCAGGTGAAAAACTATTGTCTGACGCAAAGATCGAAAAGGCCAATTTTTCCGTCGGCACTTATTTAGCCCTTCTAGCCAAGCACCCTTTGGATTTTGCTGCCATATATGGTAGGCATATAGTTAACGGGTTGGATATCCGCGATGGAGATGTCTACGTGAGAGATAGCAGACAAGCGAACAGTGCTGCATCCCTCATAGGGTTTCTTTCGTTATTTGCCTGCTTCGTCATTCACCTAATGCGCAACGAGGCCAAAATGTTGGCTAACGAGACGTATATGGCGAATATCTCATCACAAACCAACACCGAGAAAACATCCGCCGCACGCCGATATTGGTATGTGTGGCTGACCATATGTCTATTACCGGTCGCCAGTATCGTGCCAGGCGCTATCGAATCGAGATTCTTTATCCCAGTCTATCTGTTGGCCTTCAGCACGCTAGCCTTTCAGTTCAATGCGCGGGAATTCCGCGATTACTGCTGGCGGCATCGAGCATTGGTCTTTCCTCTCTTATTCACCTTTCTAGCTCTCTTCTACTCCATTTCCCTAACCACAATGGCCGGGTTACGCTATACATATTGACACTGTTTTTCGGCTGGCATTCAGGGCGTCGTCTGCTCACCGGCTGTCACTCAGCAAGTCCTCATACAGCCTGATATGCCTTGCCGTCATGGCTGCCATGGAGTAAGTGCCATGCGCCCGGACGTGCGCCTGCTGCCCCATGCGCTGCCGCAAGGGCTGGTCATGCAGTAGCTGGGTCAAGGCCTGTGCCAGTGCTGCAGGGTCTTGCGCCGGCACGGCCAACCCCGTTTCGCCATGCACATTGACCACGTTAACGCCGTTGTTCAGCTGTGTGCACACCACCGGCTTGCCGCAGGCCATGGCTTCGAGCTGGACCAGGCCAAAAGCTTCCATCTGGTTCACTGAAGGCAGGCAAAACACATCGCAGGCATTGAAATAGGCCGCCAGGTCTTCCTCGGGGATCCGGCCACTGAAGAAAATTCGGTCGGCAACGCCAAGGGCTTGCGCCTGTTGTTGGAGCTGTGGGCGCAGCGGGCCATCCCCGCCGAGGATCAAAAAGTCATCGGTGTGCCGCAGGGCTTCCACCAGCACCTCAAAGCCCTTGTAATACACATGGCGCCCCAGCGTAAAAACCAGGCCTCGCCCCTGGGCACGGGCCTGCAAGGCATCGCGCAGCGCGGCGGTGCGTGGCGTGAGCTGCAGCGGCGCATAGTCCAGCCCATAAGGAATGACGTAGCGGCGACTGGCGGGCACATCGACCGGGATGAGTGCCGAAGAGTCAAAGTGGGCCTGCGTGGCGGCTACCAAGGCATCGGCTTGGCGTGTGATGCGCTGCAAAAGAGGCCGGTAGACGGCCAGCAGCCGCTTTTGCCGGACGATTTCGCTGTGCCAGGTGATCACGCGCTTGACGTTGCGAGGCAGCAGCATGGAGGCCACATGCGTCAATGGGTCAGGAAAGTGCAGGTGAAAAACATCAAACGGGTTTTCCCGTTGCAGGGCCAACGCCTTGAGTACCAGCGCAGGGGCCATGGCCGTGCTGAAGGCCTTGCCGAACGAGGGCGCTTGAACCAGGCGATACCCATCCAGCATGCCATCGCTGCCCTGCAGCCCGGTGGCCGCCACCAGATTGACAACGTCGACACCCTGCGCTGCAAGGCCTTTGCATAGCAGCGACACATGCCGCTCAATGCCGCCATGCTGGTCGTTCCAGAAGCGCCCAAACTGCAGGACCCTCATTGTGTTACGGGCACTCCTCTTCAGAAGACTTCTGCGTCACGCAGCAACAAGCCTTCCTTGTCTTTGGCCGACAGGCTGGGGGTTACTTCAGTGGGCCATTTAATCGCGAGGTCGGGGTCATTCCAGACAATGCAGCGCTCGTGCGCAGGGGCGTAGTAGTCGGTGGTTTTGTACAGAAAGTCTGCGGAGTCGCTCAACACCAGGAAACCGTGCGCAAAACCCGCTGGCACCCAGACCTGGCGATGGTTGTCCTCCGTCAGTTCCACACCCTCCCACTGGCCAAAGGTAGGGGACGACTTGCGCACATCCACCGCCACATCAAATACCGCGCCGCGCACCACGCGCACCAGCTTGCCCTGGGGCTGCTGGATTTGATAATGCAGGCCGCGCAGCACGCCCTTGGCAGAACGGGAATGGTTGTCCTGTACAAAATTGGCGTTCACGCCTGTCGCCTGGTTGAAAGCTTGCTGGTTGAAGCTTTCAAAGAAGAAGCCACGCGAATCACCAAACACCTTGGGCTCGATGATGATGACGTCGGGGATGGCGGTGGGAGTGACCTTCATTTGACGCCCTCTTTCAGCAGGCGCAGCATGTACTGGCCGTAGCCGTTCTTGGCCAGCGGTTGGGCCAGTTTTTCGAATTGCTCTGCTGTGATGAAGCCATTGCGCCAGGCAATCTCTTCCGGGCAGGCGATCTTGAGGCCCTGGCGATGCTCCAGCGTGGCAATGAACTGGCTGGCCTCCAACAGACTGTCGTGCGTGCCAGTGTCCAGCCAGGCATAGCCGCGCTGCATGATCTGCACGTTCAATTGCCCACGTTCCAGGTAAGCCTGATTGACGGCGGTGATTTCCAGCTCGCCGCGGGCGCTGGGTTTCACGGCCTTGGCGATCTCCACCACCTGGTTGTCGTAGAAGTACAAGCCTGTCACGGCGTAGTTGCTTTTGGGCTGGACCGGCTTTTCTTCGATGCTGCTGGCCTTTCCTGCAACATCGAAGGCCACTACACCATAGCGTTCAGGGTCTTGCACATGGTAGGCAAACACCGTGGCGCCGGTGGTCTGCGCGTCAGCACCAGTCAACAGCTGCACAAAATCATGGCCATGAAAGATGTTGTCACCCAGCACCAGGGCACTGGGCGAATGGCCCACAAATTTGTCGCCGATGATGAAGGCCTGCGCCAAGCCGTCGGGGCTGGGTTGCACGGCGTATTGCAGGTTCAGGCCCCACTGCGCGCCGTCGCCCAGCAGTTGCTGAAAGCGCGGCGTGTCTTGCGGGGTGCTGATGATCAAAATATCGCGCATGCCCGCGAGCATCAGGGTGCTCAGCGGGTAATAGATCATGGGTTTGTCGTACACGGGCAGCAGTTGCTTGCTGATGGCCAGTGTGGCCGGGTGCAGCCGGGTGCCGGAGCCACCG
>JBOICE010000237.1:0-8659 GCA_050739815.1 Pseudomonas sp.
GTTGCCCTAACGTTTTGGCTAAGGGGCCGCGGAACGCGGTCCCAGTGAGCGAAGCGAACGATTTGAGCCAATTGTTAGGCCGACTCAAGCCGGGCGCGGTGCGCTAATAGTACAACCGGCTTTTACACAACGGCTACGCGATTTTGCAGGCCACCAGTCATAGTTATTTGTGATGGTAAAAAAACTTAAGAACACCTCCGATGTGTAACACAAATAACGGCACTAACGGGCAGGCAACTCGTTGGAACAGACCCTGCAAAAATATTGCGCAATCTTGCGATGGTTCAGGTTGGCGCGGTACTAAAAAAACGGATTCCGGAGGTTGCCCTAACGTTTGGTTAAGGGGCGGGCTTTAGCCCGTCCCAGTGAGCGAAGCGAACGGTTTGAACCAGTTGTTAGGAGTTGCCGTGCTCGCATTTTTGTTAATGGCAATGAGTTGTTTATATGCATGTTGGGCCCGTCGCGCAAGCAAGCCATAAAAACATAGGGAGACATGATAAGAGAAAAACTACAGCGCCGCTTGCTATGTAAGTGGTTCGAGCAATTAGTTTTAAATTTAACTTTGATAGGAAAATAGATGAGGTAATTAAATAGATAGCAAGCGAGGAAAGTATGGCTCCATTTATTGGATGCTCTTGAATTACTAAGTGAAGAATTATCTCTAGGCCGGTGAAGGATGATACAGAAAGCATGATTGCAGAGATGATATAGAGTAGCGCTTGATCGCTATTTGAGTTTTTTGCAAACCTAAATAAATACAATGAAGAAACTAATAATACTGCGATCGCCAGCGTCGTGAGTGATAGGACATATGGCGTAATTGCGTAATACACATGCTACTCCTAACGTTTGGTTAAGGGGCGGGCTTTAGCCCGTCCTGAGTGAGCGAAGCGAACGGCTTGAACCACTTGTTAGGCCGCGCCGAGATGTTTCGCCGAGCACAGAACGTGAGTGCTCGACGTTACTGGATTTGTGGCTTGAAGCATACGTGCGCGGGCTTTCAGGTTGAAGAGCTTGAAGATTGAGGCAGCCGCGTGCCGATTGGCCTGGTGCAGATGTGAATATTCGAGTTCGCGGATGCGAGGCTTTCAGTTGGAATCCGTACATTGTTATTTGAATGCATAACTTCCGTGTTTCCCGATCTTTGCTTTGCCGCCTAACGATTAAGCTAAGGGGCTTGCTTTAGCAAGTCCCAGTGAGCGAAGCGAACGATTTGAGCGCCTTGTTAGGCTTTTGGATTCGCGTACTTTTTTGTGTGTTTGCATAATTGCCTTTTGTACCCGAAACCGCTGTAGAACGAAAGCCGAGCCTCCGGCATTTTCCCAAATAGCGTTGAACGTGACACGAACGCTGCGCGTTACATTGTTAATTTGTGCCTGCCGACTATTTCAGCTTGGTAATGCATTTAAAGCACGAATTAAATTGAATAGTGAAAGCGCCTTGCGGTGGAACAGAAGAACTTAAGATTTACTTCCCGAGAGCGCTGTTGAATACAACACAAGAGTAACAAAAATAACGCTTCCGGAGGCTGCCTAACGTTTGGTTAAGGGGCGGGCTTTAGCCCGTCCTGAGTGAGCGAAGCGAACGGCTTGAACCGCATGTTAGGCCGCGCCACGGACGGTACGCCAGCCATAAATACTTGAGGAATCAACGCTGCGGAGCAGGACGCCTGGAACATGCGCGTGCCGATGGTTTTGGCGAACTTGGTGCACGCGGTTTTGTGGCGAGAGCCAAGCAAATGTTTCGGACCGGATTTGTTCGAGCGATAGAAATTTTCGAGTTGAGCAAACGCAATGTGATTTTCTTGCGGAACTTCCATGTTCAAACTCTTTATGGGTTGTACCCATGCCTAACTAATAATTAGGCGACATGCCATGTCGCGTTTTTTGTCGCGGCGGCATGTCGTATAACGTTCCTTGTCGTCCTGTAAGTCCTTGTCTAGCTTGGAGGAGGTCGCAACAAACGCGACATCGCCCAGGCAGAAACGCGACATGGCTGACGGCAAGCCCAATTGCCTTCCAGATTTGGAAGCCGTACGGGTGACGCTATCCATTTGCCAGCACTGTGTCCAGCATGCGCATCCGGCCGTTCTCTGCCGGTCGTGTCATCGCCGTTAACTGGTCAAGTCGGATGCAAACGATGGTCAGCAAGAATGCAATTGGCTGGTCAGCGGTAATACACATGGGTGGTCAAGTGCGATGCAATTTCGCAAAGCACAGCAAGCGGGATAGGTTGCGCTGGCTCGCCCGGTTATTGTTTCTTCTGGCACTCCCTTGCTGGGTGCCGTGAACGCGGAAACCCCTGTTCGATTCCTGCCGGTCGCAGGGGAACCTGTAAGCATGGCGCCAAGAAGTGCTGAATCCGCCACTTTTGTTGTGAATCGACCATGGCGCCGGGCCGAGTCCTGAGAAGCAGGCCGGTGGCCCCGGCGGCTCAGTACCAAAGTCCGTCCAGTCCGCTACAGTTCCTGCAGCATCCCGACCGATCATCCGCCCAAGGAGGGCCCCAATGCGATTGATCTGTGCAGTACTACCCCTACTGGCTCTGGCCGGTTGTTCATCCTTCGCTGACCCCGACCAGGTGACTCAGGTCCCCGATGACCGCCTGCTGGCCTACCAGCAACCTGTCGAAGGCAGTGGGCAGATCGTGGTGAACCGCGACATGGGCATGCTCGGCGGCGGCTGTTACGTGGCCTTCCTGATCGACCGTCAGGTGGCCGCGCGTATTGGCATCGGTGAGGTGGCCAGCTTCCAGGTACCACCGGGCACCCGCATCGTTGGCATCGGTATCGATGAGCAGGACGACACCCTCTGTGGCATGGGCCGCCTGCGCCGCGAACTGGCCGTGAAGTTGACGGCAGGTGAGAGCCAGTATTTCCGGATCGTCAGTGAATCCAAGGGTGGTTTTGCGATTCGGGCGGAAGCGCATTGAGCCGCAACTGCGTGCGTACCTGCGTGTTTGCCCTACAGCGGCATGCCGCCCTCCGCTCACCGTCGCCCGCCACGCTCGGCTAGGGGCAGCGGGCGCGTTATTTCACCCTGGCAAGAATGACAACGCCGCTCGGTTGAGCGGCGCGTCGGATCAAATGCATAGGTCTCGGTTGGTCGCCGTCGGAGGACGCTGAGCCCTACTGCCCGCTGCGGCGCGGAACAGAGCGATACGCTGCGCCTGAACGACGACGGCCCGGTCGCAAATTGCGAGCGGGCCGTCATTGTTCGGCTCGAACTGTCAGCCCTGCGGCTTTTTGCGGTACTCGGTAGTGCTCATCCCCGCATAGCCCCAGTTATCCGTATCGATTTCCTCGATCACGATGTGGGTCAGGTCTGGGCGCTTGCCAAGCACGCGCTGCAGGGTGTCGGTGATTTCAGTGATGACCTGGGCTTTCTGTTCCCGGGTCACGCCATCCTTGGTGATACGAACGTTGACGAAAGGCATGCTGGTCTCCTGTGAGTGAACGCTGAAGTAGAGCGTCGCTTCAATCTGCCCAAGGCGGCAGGACTGCACCACCCTCAGCCTTGCTCTGCGCTATGAGCCGATCTGCTCGCACGGCTGCGCTGAACGATAATACGGTGGCGGCTACCACTTGCCGGAACTCATGCCGCCATCGACTGGCAATACCACGCCAGTGATGAAATCAGCGCCGCTCAGGAAGAGCACCGCGTCGACAATCTCGGCAGTGGAGGCAATGCGACCTGCCGGCTGCAAGGTATTGAGGAAGCTGTGGTCTTCGGGGGTGTACATCGGCGTATCGACGATACCCGGCGCCACGGCGGCAACCTTGACGTTGTGCGGGGACAGTTCGAGCGCCAAGGCTCTGGTCGCCTGATTGATGCCGCCTTTGATCAGTACCGGCAAGACCGCCGGCACGTTGATGTTGGGTTGCAGGGCGATGCTCGCGGTGATGTTCACGATGTGCCCGTTCTTGCGCGGCACCATGTGTGCAGCGGCAGCCTGGGAGGCGTAGAAGAAGCCTTTGAGGTTCGTATTGACCAGGGTTTCCAGGTCTTCCTCTGTGTACTCGGTGAAAGGCTTGGCGTTGAAGATGCCGGCATTGTTGACCAGGATGTCGACCTTGCCGAACCCCGCCACGGCGCGCTCAAAAATGCGTTTGGCAGTCGCCGATTCGGCGATATCGCCGGCGACGCCGAGGAAACGCTCGGAATGCCCCAGATGCGCGGCCGCTGCTTGCAGACGCTCCTCGCTGCGGGCGTTGCCGACAACGTTAAAACCTCGCTGTAGATAGGCCTCGGCCAAGGCCAGGCCGATCCCGCTGGAAGCGCCGGTGATAACGACAGTTTTCTGATGACTTTGCACGGTGCTGACTCCTTCAAAAGTTAGTTGGGGTGTATCCCAAGAGCCCGGCTTTTGAAGGGCTTCGCTCTGGTGCAGCGAACTATATTTATGTCTTCAACGTAGATAAATTAGAGTTTATTAACTTCAGTTGATACATGGTGTAATTAATCGTGAAGCGGCAGTTCGATGACATCCAGCTAGGCAGCATCGAGTTGTTCTGCCTGGCGGCAGAGCACGGCGGCTTCACCGCCGCGGCATTGGTGGCCGGGGTGACACCTGCCGCCGTCAGCCGTTCGGTGTCTCGCCTGGAAGAGCGCCTGGGGGTCAGACTCTTTGTCCGTACTACCCGGCATATCCGCCTGACCGAAAGTGGCCGTGGCTACTTCGAGCAATGCCGATTAGCGCTGACGCAACTGGTCGATGCCGAGCGTGAAGTCACCGGTCAACAGTTGGACCCGTCCGGCGTCCTGAGAATCAGCATCCCGACGACCTACGGGCACTACCGGATACTGCCGCTGCTGCCGGCCTTTCGTGAGCGCTATCCCGGTGTGAAGGTTGAAGTTCACCTGAGCAATCGCAACATCGACTTCGTCGGCGAAGGCTACGACCTGGTGATTCGCGTGCGAGCGCAACCGGATTCCGGCCTGATTGCCCGCCACCTTGAAGATGCGGTGCTGGTGGTGGTGGCGGCGCCTGCTTACCTCCAGCGCGCCGGAATCCCCGAAACCCTGGATGACCTGGCACACCACGAATGCATCCAGTTCGAACTGCCCAGTAGCGGGCGGCGCATTTCTTGGTTGTTCAAGGAGAATGGCAAGGACAGGGAAGTACACACCGATGGCAGTTACTGCTGCTCCGATGACGTGCTTGGTGGCGTCACCCTCGCTAAGAGCGGAGCCGGGCTTTTCCAGACCTACCGCTTCATCGTCGAGCAGGAGCTCGCCGAAGGGAAATTGCTTGAAGTATTAAGGCCGCATACCGGCCGATCGCGCCCGTTCAGCCTGCTTTATCCCCACAGTCGGCATATCCCGATCCGGGTGCGCGTGTTTGTCGACTTCCTCATGGATGCGAGCCGAGGATGGATTGAGGGGCATCCATAAGTGAAGGCAAATTCTCATCAGTGCCGAGCTTTGCCCAGGTTTGGCTGACAGTCTGCTTGGAGTCGTACTGTGCCGGCCGCGACCGACTCAGATCGGCCACGCGCAGACAGTCGAACAAGTCGACAGAGGCTGGGGCAATCCATAGTTCGGCCTGCGCTGAAACATCCCTCAACGACCTCGCCCTAGAATCGGATGACATTGCACATGCCCTCTCGAGCCCGCGAGGCGATCGTGACCGCCGCAAGAACAAACATGATAATCGAGCGGGCGCTTCTCCTGGCGCTGGCGACGCTCTGGGGAGCCTCTTACACGTTGATCAAAATCGGCGTGGAAACCATCCCGCCGATAACACTGATTGCCGCTCGAACGCTGATCGCTGGCGGGATACTCCTTGCCATCATCCGAGCGCGTAGGCACTCCCTGCCAAAGGATGCTGCGACGTGGTGGCGGTTCGTGTTCCAGGCGGGCCTCAACAGTGTGATCCCCTTTACGCTGATTGCCTGGGCGGAACGCAGCGTGGATGCCGGGCTGGCGACCATTCTCAATTCGACCTCGCCGATCTTTGTCTTCCTGCTGACGGCTCTCATCACGCGCCACGAGTCCGTGCCCGCGTGCAAGCTGTTCGGAGTCGTCGCCGGCATCGTCGGCACCTGCCTGATCATCGGCGTACAGGCCCTTGGCGGTCTCGGTGATGAGCTATGGGCCCAGCTCGCCATCGTGGCCGCCACGGTCTGTTATGCGGGCGCGGCGATTTTTGGCCGAAGCCTCGAGGGGCTCGATCCGATCATGCCGGCAGCCGGCTCACTCGTATGCGGCGCCGCAATTCTCATCCCCCTCAGTATCGTGGTTGACCGACCGTGGACTCTGGCTCCATCGGCAGAATCACTCTTCGCTTTGCTCGGCCTTTCGATTTTCTCGACCGCCCTGGCCTTCGTGATCTATTTCCGGCTCGTCCATACGCTCGGCTCAGTCGGCACAACCGCCCAGGCCTACCTGCGCGTACCGATCGGCACCGCGATCAGCGTTTTCGTTCTCGGTGAAACCCTAAGCTTGACCGCTTGGGCCGGGCTCGCATGTGTCATTGCCGGTGTGGCCGCAATGACCATTCCCGCACACAAGCCGGTGCCGGCGGTTGAGAGTTGAATCCCCCCGCTTCAGAGGCACCTCTGACTGCCTGAAATGGGTAGAGCATGTGCCGATACCTGGGGCGCGTAGTTGGTCGAGATGGGAGCCAAGGGACATCTGGATTCAAGTAGCGGATTGGGCGAATGGCCTGAGGGATATCAGCTGCTGCGTAGCCTGGCTGAACAGTAGACGGCAAAGCGTCAGCGCCAGATGGCTGGAGGTGACGGGCTGCCCAATCCTCGAGGGCTACGGGCTATCCGAGACCTCGCCCACCGCGACGCTCAACGCCGCCACGGCAACAGCCTTCAGCGGCACGCTCGGCCTGCCGGTGCCCTCCACGGACGTCGCGATCCTCGGCAAGATCCTGCGTCGCGAACTGCGCGACAAGGCGCTGCCCGTCGGGGCTTGAGGGCCGACGCCGACGATACGGGTCTGCGGTTTATTGATCCGCGCTCCCGTCGTCGCCAGGGGCGTTGTCGACACCTCTTCCATCCTGAAGCGGTTACTCGCCTGGCAGGGGAACTACTCGCGGTACCGGTTCGAACTTGACCGGCAGCGTGACGGTGTTGACGAGACTGCCTTCGATTTGTCCGGATAGGTGATAGACCCCTGCCAGCACCCCCGTGTCGGGGTTGTGCATCAGATCGAGCCACTCTTCGTCAAAGTCGGCGCTCAGGTTCTCCCGAAGCTGCACTTCCACTTCCGGCCGTTCGCTTTCGCGCGCGATGGCGGTGAAACCCGCCACTCCCAGGGAGATCACCATGCCGGCTACCCGGGGGAGCACCGCTGAGACAATGCTTGCGGCACCGCTGGTGACGAGCTCGTCCGCCAGTTTTTCGCTGGTCCGTTGCGCCACTGACGATAGACCTGAGCCCGATAGCCCGGCTCCCGCGCCACCAGAGGCACTGCGAATACGATCGGCCAGGGCCACATAGGCCGGCAGCTTGGCGATTGGATCGGCGTGTAGAACCTCGTAGAGCGAAGCGCTGTGGGCTGCTGGAGGCGCCATCGCGATCGCTGGAATGTCTTTGAGCCGCCGGTCGAATTGATCCAGAGGTACACCGTAGCGCGGCGGGATTACCTGAAGTTGCTCGCCGAGGAGCTGGACGTAGAATATCGTCGTTTGCTCCATGATCACGTCGGGATCGATCTCCTTGGCGTCTGGCTCCAGCACGCGATCGTAGTATTGCTCCTGCAGGTAGATAGCCAATCGATTTACGGTCGGATCTTTCTCTCCCCCTGCGCTCAGCTTGTACCAGCCCACCTTGATAGACAGCCATTGCTGGGTCCAGTAGCTGAAAAACCACGGAATGAAGTCTGCATCGGTGCGCTGGTAGACGAGCCCTCTCCAGCTCTCCATGGAGTCGCGCGCGTAGTTTTTGGCCTCTCCTGTCGCGGCTTGCGACGCGGTGACTATGTCCCTGTCGACCTGCCGCCAGGTACTTTCCGAGATCAGAACCGGCGGCGCGCGCTCCGAAGTGGCGCACCCCGCCACCGCCACCATCAAGGCGACGATCAGGGAGCGCAGAATCAACACCGCAGGCCCCTAGAACAGATTCGACAGCGGCAACCCACCCGCCATCGGATATGTTTCAACCGAGCCCTTCACGCTACTCATTGGTTTAATTGCTCCGCAGACCTCAATGGGCTGCTCTCTTCCTCCTAACAAGCTGCAGGTACTGCTTTTGCAGCCTTGCCAGCCCCCTCTCCAAACGGCACGTCCGGCACGTCCGACCTTGGTTTATTGAGTATAGGTGGCGAAAACGGGATCAAGAAAATCCGGCCAGAAGGTAGGGTTTCGGCTCGCACCGGGAGCAGGCTGTTGAAGAAAGGGTTCGAGCGTTTGGGTATTTCGCATTGACCGCAACGGAGCGAAAGCGCTCGATGCCGGGTTCTCGATTTCGCCCTGGCTGACACCCGGAGTTGGTAGAAAAAAGCACTCCCTGTCCTGTGGCCAGAAAAGCGCTGGGCCGCCGGGGTAACGAATGCTGGCCGCAGCAGTCCAACGCCTGGCTGGAGAACGGGCGCGGCGATGCCCACACTATCGCCGGCCGATCGCCATTGCCTCCGGGAGAATCAATGCCAGCTGTTTCTTTGCGTCAACTTACCGGGGCAGCGGTACTGCTCTTTGCCTTCGGCAC
>JBOICE010000238.1:0-4958 GCA_050739815.1 Pseudomonas sp.
GCGCTAGAGGTGCCGAAGCAGCACCTCGAGCGCGACGGCCTGATCTTCCGCCAGGTCGATGATATGGAAACCGGCCCAACAGTGTTGACCGTCTGCACCTGGGCGGCTCCACAGGCAATCGGCACCGAGCCTGACCTCGCTGACCCCCTCTACTGCTCGCGCCGCCACCAGGCGACATTCGAGCAGGGTGTCGGCAACCTGGGGGCCGTCACTGAACAACATGAAGCCATCGGCGGAGAGGTCGACCACCCGGCCTAGACGTTTTTCAGTATGCAGGTCGAAGATTTCCAGTTGCAGCTCAGGCGTATGGCGGCTGTGCTGGCGACGATCTTCCATTGAGGCTCCTTAACTGGGGTCTGCTGTGCGGCCAGTGAAGCGCTGCAACACGCGGTAGATGGCAGTGAGCGCGCGATCCACCAGGGGGGTGCCGCGTTCTTGCGGGGCGATGCGTGCCAAGCCTTGTTCCATCTCACTGGCCAGCAGCGAGAGGGGTTTTATCGCCACGCGCTGGCCGCTGTTATCGACGAACATATAGTTGTGCGTGGTTGGGCTGAACCAGGACAGCTTGAGAGTGCGCACCTGGTCGCCCTCGACAAACTCGAACCAGGTGCCGAACTCGATCTGCCCCAGTTCCTTGGCCAGTAACTGTGCGCGTGGTGACAGGCCCGAGGCGCGAGGCGCTGCACTAGCCAGCACGGCATCCTCCCCGAGCATGGCGCCCAGCGGGCTTTCCGGGAGGATGGAGTTGAGCTGGGCGGCAACTTGCGGTTGTTTCGCCTGTACCGCATGTTGGCAGGCGACGATGTCTTGCAGCAGGCGGCGGATGCCGTCTTCATGATAACTGCCGAGCAGCTCCAGGCCTTTACGCAGGTCGTCCAGCAAGGCCACGCGCAACCCTTGCAGGCGCTCACGGCCAGCGGCATCCAGCGGGGTGCTACTCCAGGCCAGCTGCTCGGCTACTTCGCTCGCGCGCCGCCATTCGGCACTGCGCTCACCGTGCCGGAGCAGCACGAATACCAGTGCGTCAGCCCAGGTCAGTTCGAGAAAGTTGCGAATCAGGGTCGGGGGGGCGCGACCGGCCAGGGCACGGGTGATGACCTCGACAGCCTGTTGACGGGCACCGAGCAGTTTGTCGCGGCCTTTGGCTGCTTCCACTGCGCGGCGCTCACGCAGTTCGACCTTGTGTTGGAGGTTGGAGGCGTATTCGTTGAACTCTTCGAGCAGGCTTTCGAACAGCTGTAGATCGCCGTTGAAGCCATGAATCACCCGCTCGACCACCCACTGCACTTTCGCCAGCAGGCCGCGGTCATTGCCCTCGCCGCCATACAGCGCGCAGGCCTGGGCCATGGCATTGAGCAGGCGGCGAGCTGGGTGGTGGTGCTGGGTGAACAGAGCTTTGTCCTGAAGTGCGACCTTCAAATAAGGCGTGTGCAGGTGGGAGAGGGCGGTCTTGCAGCTGTCTGGCAGGTTGTCATCGTCGAGGATGAAGTCGAACAGCATGCCCACCAGGTCAATGACATCGGCTTCCTGATCGGAGAGTTTCTGTTGGCCGGGTAGGCTGCTATGGGTCTCCAGCTGTTGCTGCAGGTCGACCTTGAACCCTTCTACCTGTTGAGGGCGTTGTAGGCGCTGCGAAAGGTCGTGGGCCGACTGTTGTTGCAGGCGGTTGAGTGCGTCCAGCAGCTCATTTGCACTGTATGTACGAGTCGCGCCGCGCGGGGCGAAGCTGGCAATGCTGCGGGTAGCGCCAAGCAGTGGGGCGTCCACATCGTGCTGGCGGCGCTCGCCAAGCAGGGCCGCCAGGCCACTGAACAGGGCGCCAGGATCGTTCGGGGGTGGGCCGCTAAGGTCTACCGGCGCCAGCACGGGGACCGGCCCGGTACCGCTGGTGCTTACGCTGGCAGGCTGCTGGTGGTGTTGGCGGGTGTCGTCAGTGGGGGCCCCGGCCCTGAGCTCGGTTGCTGCTGCGGGTGACGGACGAGTAGTGCTGGGCACCCGTTGTGCGCCGTATTTAAGGTTGGGTAATACGCCGGCGTCGATCAGCCGCTGATTCATCGCATCGTAGAGCCGGTCGAGGCTCTGCATGACATGGCGATCGAACAGCATATAGAGAACGGTCTTGATCTGGACCGGGAAGGGGCAAGGCGCCAGCGCTTCACGGAAGGCCTGGGCGATAGCCTGGGGGCCGAAAGGGTTGCTGTCTTCGCCGAGTTTCTGCCCGTTGTTCAGCACCGCCAGCCGCTGCTCCAAGGCAAATAGTGGTTGGGCGCAGCGCGCTTTGACTCGGCTGACCATATTGATGACTTGGAGGCTTTCCTCGTAATCCTCGTTCTGTATCAGCGACAGTTGCTCGGCCTTCAGTTCTTCTGGTGGGGCTTGGGGCTTTAATGTGCCGTCGAGGAAATTCGAAAAATTTTGCGCCACGCGCTGGTGGTAGGCGCGCTCGATTTGCGGACGCTGCTTGCGGATTTCGCGCATGCTGTCGAAAAACAGCGTCTGTACCTGATTATTTTCGGCTTTCTCCGCGCACTCGAACAGCGTGTCATCGACTTGGCCGAAGACCCCGGAGAGATGCTCGGCCAAGCGGTTCATGGCGAGCTTGCGACAACCCTGCACTAATTCGCCAAAGCGTGGCTGAATGCCACGGCTGGCCAATGTTTGGGGCGCTTTCGGGGTGTTGGGGGGGGTGTCCTGGTTGCTCATGGACTGTCCTAGTTTAAGCCAGGCGGCTGATGCATCCTGCTGCGATGAGGTCTTAAGGAAACATATAGCAGTCCATCACGCAGCTGCAAAGCATTGTCTTAAAAGCTATTTAAGGGGTTGACAGCGTCGTCTAGAACCGTAAAATGGCGCGCCTCTGATACGGGAAACGGATAACACCTAAGCCGTATAAGAGATGAAGGCTAGTAGTTCCGCGATAGCTCAGTCGGTAGAGCAAATGACTGTTAATCATTGGGTCCCAGGTTCGAGTCCTGGTCGCGGAGCCAATCTTTCAACCGGGGTATAGCGCAGTCCGGTAGCGCGCCTGCTTTGGGAGCAGGATGTCAGGAGTTCAAATCCCCTTACCCCGACCATTTTTGGGTCGTTAGCTCAGTTGGTAGAGCAGTTGGCTTTTAACCAATTGGTCGTAGGTTCGAATCCCACACGACCCACCATTTTCTGCCCTTGCTGCATTAAAGGGTTGAATCTTAAGGCGAGATGTTAAAAGCATCGTAGCCAACAAAAAAGGCGCCCTTCGGGGCGCTTTTTTTGTTTTCGCCATGCGCGCTTTTTACCATGCACATAGTGTCGCTGGTCCTCTCATCCTGCAGCCGTAGGGGCGAAATAAATTCGCCCCCATAAGCGTTTTAATGCAGCTTCAGGCGCGGCTCGGTGCTGCGCCCGATGCGGTCGCTGAGCATCAGCGTCAAGGTGCGGAAGATGCCGTACAGCGCCATTTGGTGCATGCGGTACAGCGAGACATAGAACATCCGCGCCAACCAACCTTCAAGCATCACGCTACCGGTCAGGTTACCCATGAGGTTGCCCACTGCGGAAAAACTCGCCAGAGAGATCAGCGAGCCGTAATCGCGGTAGCGATATTCCGGCAGGGCTTGTCCTTCAATCCGTAACTTGAGCGATTTAGCCAGTAGCGAGGCCTGCTGGTGCGCTGCTTGCGCACGTGGCGGTACGTTGCGGCCTTCGCTGCCCGGTTGTGGGCAGGCGGCGCAATCGCCGAAGGCGAAGATATTGTCGTCACTCGTGGTTTGCAGGGTGGGTCGCACTTGAAGCTGGTTGATGCGGTTGCTCTCCAGGCCATCCAGATCCTGCAGAAACCCCGGGGCGCGAATGCCGGCGGCCCATACTTTGAGGCTCGCGGGGATGGTCTGACCCTGGGCAGTTATCAGGCTTTCACGGGTCACTCCGCTAACGGCGGCATTGGTCAGCACGGTGACGCCAAGCTTTTCCAAGGTCTTATGCACCGGCTGCCCAATGCGCTCGGGGAGCGCTGGCAGCACGCGCGGGCCGGCCTCGATCAGGGTGATGCGCATGTTCTCCGGTTGGATGCGATCCAGGCCATAAGCGGCCAGTTCGTGGGCCGCGTGGTGCAGCTCTGCGGCCAGTTCGACGCCCGTGGCGCCGGCGCCGACGATCGCCACACTGATGTGTTCGGTCGTGCTGCCTTGATTGGCGTGCGCGCGCAGGTAATGGCTAAGCAATTGGCGGTGGAAGCGTTCAGCCTGCGCGCGCGTGTCGAGAAACAGGCAGTGCTCGGCGGCACCAGGGGTACCGAAGTCATTGGTGGTGCTGCCAACGGCTATGACCAGGGTGTCGTAGCTCAGCGTGCGCTCGGGCATCAGTTCGTCGCCCTCTTCATCGAGGGTGGCAGCCAGTTGGATTTGCTTGTCCGTGCGGTTTAGCCCGGCCATGCGCCCGAGCTGAAACTCGAAGTGGTTCCATTTGGCCTGCGCGACGTAGTTCAGTTCGTCTTCCGACGAGTTCAGCGAGCCCGCAGCCACCTCATGCAGCAGGGGTTTCCAGATGTGAGTCAGGTTGGTGTCGACCAGTATGACTTTGGCTTGGTCGCGTTTGCCCAGGGTGTTACCCAGGCGGGTGGCAAGCTCCAAACCGCCGGCGCCGCCGCCGACAATCACAATGCGATGGGACATGTTGATATCTCATAAGGCTTTCAGGGATTCGGGGGGCGGCCGAATAGGCGAGCGCGAAGCAGCTCATAGCACTAAACGGCTCAGCAGGCGGCTTAACAAGCCAAGGCCGATGACCAAGGCCAGCACGATGAACAGCAGGAACCAGGGCCGAAAGGGCCGGCGTTCGACTTGGTGCTGAGGAGCACTCAGGTACTGGTCGACACGTTGTTGGTCGTCAGGACTCAGTCGGCTGGACATAGATGCCTCGATAGGAAGTGGTCCATTCTAGCTGTGCGCTTCACAGGGGCTCAACGCAGAGGTCGTCATTCA
>JBOICE010000239.1:0-3385 GCA_050739815.1 Pseudomonas sp.
CTTTAGATGTTCGATAACAAAGTTTTGATGATTACTGGTGGTACCGGATCTTTTGGTAACACAATTTTGAAACGCTTCCTCGATACCAACGTCAGGGAAATCCGGGTATTCAGTCGGGACGAAAAGAAGCAAGAGGATATGCGTATCGCCCTGGCGAACGATAAGGTCAAGTTCTACATCGGCGATGTGCGTGACTATGACAGTATCTCGCAGGCCATGGTCGGTGTTGACTATATCTTTCATGCCGCCGCTCTAAAGCAAGTGCCTTCCTGCGAGTTCTACCCCATGGAAGCGGTGCGGACCAATGTCATCGGCACGGAAAATGTGCTGAATGCGGCAATTGCCTCTGGCGTTAAACGCTTGGTGGTGCTCAGTACTGATAAAGCGGTGTACCCGATCAATGCGATGGGGATTTCCAAGGCGATGGCGGAAAAGCTCATGGTCGCCAAGTCACGGATGATTCCAGAGTCCGGTCTGGTTATTTGTGCAACCCGTTACGGTAATGTCATGGCTTCACGTGGTTCGGTGATTCCGTTGTTCATCAGTCAACTCAAAGGTGACGAGCCGCTAACTGTCACTGACCCGAACATGACTCGTTTTCTGATGTCGTTAGAGGACTCTGTCGATCTGGTGTTGCATGCGTTCGAACATGCGCAGCAGGGTGACATCTTTGTGCAAAAGGCTCCTGCCTCGACGGTGGCAGACCTTGCTCAAGCACTCAAAGAGCTGTTTTCCCGTGAAAACTCTGTGAAGGTGATCGGCACACGGCATGGCGAGAAACTCTATGAATCGCTGATTTCCCGAGAGGAAATGGCCAAGGCTGAAGACATGGGGCGCTATTACCGAATTCCGGCGGATAACCGGGACCTTAACTACAAAAAATTCTTCGTCGAGGGTGAACAGTATATTTCCGAGCTGGAT
This sequence comes from Pseudomonas sp., assembly GCA_050739815.1. GTDB lineage: Bacteria > Pseudomonadota > Gammaproteobacteria > Pseudomonadales > Pseudomonadaceae > Aquipseudomonas. The sequence continues at coordinate 922 of JBOICE010000239.1, forward strand.
GACTATACCTCGCACAATACCGAGCGTCTGAGTATCCAAGGCATCAAGGACGTGCTGTTGAAACTGGATTACATTCAGGAGCAGCTCGATGCTTAAGGTGATGACGCTGGTCGGCACCCGCCCGGAGCTGATCAAGATGAGCCGCGTGATCGCGGAGTTGGACAGGCAGGTGCAGCATGTTCTGGTGCACTCCGGGCAGAACTACGATTACGAGCTGAATCAGGTGTTCTTCGATGACCTGGAAATTCGCAAGCCGGATCATTTCCTCGGCGCGGCGGGCGAAACTGCGGCGAAGACCATTGCCGAGGTGATTTCCAAGGCTGATGAAGTGCTGGAGCTGGAAAAGCCGGATGCACTGTTGCTGTATGGCGATACCAATACCTGCCTGGCAGTGATTGCGGCCAAGCGAAGGAAAATCCCCGTTTTCCACATGGAGGCAGGGAACCGCTGTTTCGATCAGCGTGTGCCTGAGGAGTTGAACCGCAAGGTGCTCGACCATTTGAGCGATATCAACATGGTGCTGACTGAGCATGCGCGCCGTTACTTGATTGCCGAGGGTATTCGTCCGGAAACCATCATCAAAACCGGCTCGCACATGGAAGAGGTGCTGGATTACTACATGCCGCGTATCCAGGCCTCAGATGTTCTGGAAAGGGAAGGGCTGGAAGATGGGAAGTTTTTCATCGTCAGCGCCCATCGGGAAGAGAACGTCGACACGCCGGAAAACCTCCGTGACTTGCTGGAAACCCTGCGGGCGCTCGCCGAGATCTATCAGTACCCTATCGTCGTATCTACTCACCCGCGTACGCGTAAGCGTCTTGAAGCCTTAGGTGAGTCGCTGGATCACCCGTTGATTCGCTTCGCCAAGCCGTTCGGTTTGCTGGATTACATCAAACTGCAAATGTCCGCGTTATGTGTGCTTTCCGATAGTGGCACCATTACCGAGGAAGCTTCTCTGCTGAACCTGCCGGCGATCACGATTCGAAACGCGCACGAACGACCGGAAGGGATGGACGAGGGTACGCTGATCATGAGCGGTCTGAAGGCTGAGGGTGTGCTGGATGCGGTGCGCGTGGTAACCAGCCAGCATGATCGTAATCGGCGCGTGATCCCGGTGGTGCGGGACTATCAGGCGGGGCTGGTATCGAAGCAGGTCGTCAGGGTGGTGTTGAGCTACACCGACTATATCAACCGTACTGTCTGGTCCAAGGCCTGAGTCATCCGAGGGAATTCGATGCGCGTTTTGTTGACGGGTGCTACGGGTTTTGTCGGACGAGCATTGTTGGAGCGGCTAGTGGCTATGCCCAATGTTGAACCCATTGCTGCGCTGCGCAGGCCGGCAGCAGAGTTGCTTATCCGAGTGGCGAGTGTGCAGGTTGCCGGACTTGGCAAGGAGACCGAGTGGCAATCGGCTCTTGAAGGTTCGCAAGTTGTTATCCATGCCGCAGCCCGTGTTCACGTTATGCACGAGACAGTGTCTGACTCGCTCACCGAGTTCCGCAGGGTCAATGTCGAGGGCACCCTGAATCTGGCCCGGCAGTCTGCAGAGGCCGGGGTCCGGCGCTTTATCTTTATCAGTTCGATCAAGGTCAATGGTGAAGGCACGCAGTTGGGCACGCCTTACTCTGCGGATCACGAAGCCACGCCAGCCGATCCATACGGCATTTCCAAGTTGGAGGCAGAGCGAGGGTTACGGGCATTGGTTGCGGAAACCGGAATGGAGGTTGTAATCATTCGCCCACCGTTGGTCTACGGACCTGGGGTGAAAGCCAATTTCCTTAGCATGATGCGCTGGTTGAAAAAGGGCGTGCCATTGCCGTTGGGGGCCATTCATAACCGGCGCAGTCTAGTGGCGCTGGACAACCTGGTGGATCTGATCGTGACCTGCATCGATCATCCTGCTGCGGCGAATCAGACTTTTCTGGTGAGCGATGGCGAAGATTTGTCCACCAGCCAATTGCTCCGCCGAATGGGGCAGGCGCTTGGTAGGCCGGCGCGGCTGTTGCCGATTCCGGCCTGGATGCTGGAAAGTGCTGCAACTTTGCTGGGTAAAAAGGCGGTTGCACAACGCCTGTGCGGCTCACTGCAGGTGGATATCGGCAAGACCCGTGAATTATTGGGCTGGACGCCGCCGATCAGCGTAGATGAAGCGCTGCGCAAAACGGCAGAGCATTTTTTGCAGCATCGCACCCAATGATGCGTTGCCAAAGAACATGGCCACTCAACACTCGGATATCCGATCCTCGATTGCTTGTGATTTCTGGCGGGCCTGCGGTCCGAGCGTTTGTTTTGGCTGATTCTGGAAGTTGATCTTTGATGACAATTTGGTGGTTGTTTGCGGCGGTAGCCGGTGTTTCGCTTTTGCTGACAGGTGCATTACGCCGTTATGCCTTGGCACGTAGCTTGATGGATATTCCCAACGCTCGCAGTTCGCACTCGGTTCCCACACCACGTGGGGGCGGGG
>JBOICE010000240.1:0-5559 GCA_050739815.1 Pseudomonas sp.
GGGGTCTCGATCGCCGGCGTTCCTGCCGTGGTCGCTGGCTTCAACGGCAAGTTGGCCTGGGGCATGACCATGGTCATGGGCGACAACCAGGACCTGTTCCTGGAGAAGATCAAACGCCAGGGCAGCCGGCTCTATTACCAGGCCGACGGCAAATGGCAGCCGGCCCGCGAGCGTCAGGAAACCTTCTTTATCAAAGGCCAACGCCCGATCCGCGAAACGATCTTCGAAACCCGACACGGCCCGCTGTTGAACAGTGTGCTCGGTGAGCGCAAGCACCTGCTGCAACCCCTGCAGCTGAGCAGCGGCTACGGCCTGGCGCTGCAAAGTGCGCAATTGGACGGCGATAAGACCCTCGATGCCTTCTTCAATCTGTCGCGTGCGCAGTCGGTCGAGCAGGCCTTCGAGGCCACCCGGGAAATTCGTGCCATCCCGTTGAATCTGGTATTCGCCGATGTCCAGCACGTCGGCTGGCAAGTCACCGGGCGCTACCCCAATCGCCGCGCGGGCGTCGGCCTGCTCCCCTCGCCCGGCTGGGATGGCCGCTATGACTGGGATGGCTACGCCGACCCGATGCTCCACCCCTACGATCAAGATCCACCGCAAGGCTGGCTCGGGACTGCCAACCACCGCAGCGTGCCACGCGGCTATGGCATGCAGTTGTCCAACTCCTGGTATTACCCGGAACGGGCCGAACGAATCGCACAACTGGCCGGCAGCGGCAAACACGACAGCCAAAGCATGATCGCCATGCAGTACGACCAGAAATCGCTGTTCGTCGGCAAACTGCAAAGCATGTTCGAAGCTCCTGGCATGGCCCAGCCGCTGAAAAAAGCCATCGAGGACCTGCCCGCCACCGAGCGTGCAAAAGCCCACGAAGCCTATGGCCGACTGATGGCCTTCGATGGCACGCTGACCGCCAACTCGGCGGATGCGGCACTGTATGAGGCCTTCCTGCAGGAAAGCGCGCGGCAGACCTTCCTCGATGAACTGGGCCCGGAAACCAGCCCAGCCTGGCAAGCGCTAGTCCAGACCGCCGACCTGTCCTACTCGGCACAGGCCGACCACCTGCTCGGCCGTGAAGACAGCCCCTTCTGGGATGACCTGAAAACCGCGCAAAAGGAAGACAAGCCGGCCATCCTCGCGCGCAGCCTGGTCACCGCAGTGAGCTTCTGTGTGGCCAAACTCGGCACGGATCGCACTGCCTGGCAGTGGGGCAAATTGCACAGCTACACCTGGGCCACCGAAACCACCCAGATGGCGAAATACCTGGGCACTAGCGAAAGCGCCGGAATCAATGCGATCAGAGGCTACCTCGATCGCGGACCCTACCCAGCGGGCGGCGACCACTCCACCTTGAACGTCTCTGCCTACCACTGGGGTAAAGACTTCGATACGTGGCTGATCCCGGCCATGCGCATCGTCGTCGACTTTGGTCGCGAAGAGCCATTGATCGGGGTGAACAGCACCGGCCAATCCGGCAACCCGGCCAGCCCGCATTACGCCGACGGCATCGATGCCTGGCTGAAGGGGCAATACATGAGCTTCCCGTTCCAGTCGGAGAACCTGGATAAAACCTATGGCAACAAGCGCCTGCTGCTGACCCCAGGCAAATAATGACCGTTCGTCGACCGCCGCTGAACTAATCCCTCGGCGGTTCGCTCTGAGTAAGTGGACTTACTCCATAGATCATTTTTAGGGCACCTTCGGGCGCCCTTTCTTTTGCCCGCAAGAAAGCCGATTTACAGCAGCTTGACGCTACGAAGCGACCTTGAGTGAAGGCAGACGCTGGCCAAATTGCATCAATCTTGAACTTTCTCGGCATAGGCCACTCAGACCTATGCATCGTTTGATTCTCCGGGCGCCAATTCAGGCGCCTATTTTTTTGCCTGGCGTTTGCTGTTTTAGGCAATTACAGGGTGACGGTCAGCACCGGCGATGAGTGAATACGCATAAAAAAGCCGGGCATTTGCCCGGCTTTTTTATGCGAGTTGCGCTCACTGGCGCGCTCTTAGGCCTTCGGCAGGGTCACGCCCAGTTGGCCCTGATACTTGCCACCGCGATCCTTATAGGACACTTCACAGACCTCATCGGATTCGAAGAACAACATCTGCGCCACACCTTCGTTGGCATAGATCTTCGCCGGCAACGTGGTGGTGTTGGAGAACTCCAAAGTCACGTGGCCCTCCCACTCCGGCTCAAGCGGCGTCACGTTGACGATGATGCCGCAACGGGCGTAAGTGCTTTTGCCCAGACAAATGGTCAGCACATTGCGCGGAATCCGGAAAAACTCCACGGTGCGGGCCAGGGCGAAAGAGTTTGGCGGGATGATGCAAACATCGCTTTTGACATCGACGAAGCTCTTCTCATCGAAGTTCTTCGGGTCGACAGTGGCCGAGTTGATGTTGGTGAACACCTTGAATTCGTCGGCACAGCGCACGTCGTAACCGTAGCTGGACACGCCATAGGAGATCAGCCGCTCGGCGCCTGCACCGCGCATCTGGCGCTCGACAAAGGGCTCGATCATGCCGTGCTCTTGGGCCATGCGGCGAATCCATTTATCCGATTTGATGCTCATGGCGGCGTGTCCTGAATAGCAATTGGTGAAAAAGTGAGCGCATCTTACCGGGAGGCAAGGCAGCGGGCAAAGGTCTGAGTTCGGGCTTTCTGCCCAAAGGAAGAGCGCTGCGATGAGGGAACGATTACAACCCGCAACGCCCCCTCACACGCCCTTCCTCCCATAGCCCTATAGGAGAAGGGCTATGCGCGTCAGTCGTCGCTGATGCTGATGTTCGGCATGGCCGGTGCGCTCAGTTCGCTCTGGGCGATGCGGGCGCCGACGGTACGTGCGGTTTCCTGATAGAGCATGGCGATCTGACTCTCTGGATCGGCGATGGTGGTCGGCTTGCCGCCATCGGACTGCATGCGGATGGCCATCGACAGCGGCAAGGAGGCCAGCAGATCGACGTCGTATTGCGCCGCCAGCTTCTCGCCACCGCCCTCGCCGAACAGATGCTCTGCATGCCCGCAGTTGGAACAGATGTGCACGGCCATATTCTCGACCACGCCGAGCACCGGGATGTTGACCTTGCGGAACATCTCCACCCCCTTGCGCGCATCCAGCAGGGCCAAGTCCTGCGGGGTGGTGACGATCACCGCACCGGCCACCGGCACTTTTTGCGCCAGGGTCAGTTGGATATCCCCTGTACCTGGTGGCATATCGACCACCAGATAGTCCAGATCCCCCCAGGCGGTCTGGGTCACCAGTTGGAGCAAGGCACCAGACACCATCGGCCCGCGCCAGACCATCGGCGTGTTGTCGTCCGTGAGGAAGGCCATCGACATGACTTCGACGCCGTGCGCCTTGATCGGCACGAACCACTTCTGGTCCTTGACCTGCGGGCGGGTGCCTTCCGGGATGCCAAACATGATGCCCTGGCTCGGGCCGTAGATATCCGCGTCGAGAATGCCGACCTTGGCGCCTTCACGAGACAGCGCCAACGCCAGATTGGCCGCGGTGGTGGACTTGCCCACGCCGCCTTTTCCGGAGGCCACGGCAATCACGTTTTTCACGTTGGCCAACCCTGGCACCTGTGCCTGGGCCTTGTGCGGAGCGATAACGCAGTCGATCTGTACCGTGGCTTTGGCCACGCCATCGAGATTTTCCAGGGCCATGGAGAGCAGCTGCGCCCAACCGCTTTTGAACAGACCGGCGGCATAACCCAGCTCAAGCCGCACACCGACTTGGTCGCCATTGATGGTGATATCGCGCACACAGCCGGCGCTGACCGGGTCTTGGTTCAAATGTGGGTCGGTGTACTGGCGCAGCGCGGCTTCCACTGCTTGGCGGGTAATCGTGGACATAAGGAAATCCTGGCAGGCTTAAAACAGATGGGCGCTATCCTACTCCAGCCCCCCCATTCGCGCATGAGTCACCCTGGCCATGCCCCCATAATCGCGAGCGCGCCTGAATCCCATCGGCACGCACTGCGCGCTGACAACACACATCGTGGACACCGTCTCTGCGCTCCCCGAATGGTTTTGCACTTTTCCAATGCAGAACCAGCGGGCCTCAGCGGATGAAAAAAAACCGCCGGGCCTTTATAGTGGCCGATCTCCGTTTCACTCAGATCAGTAGCCGAGCCCCATGTCCGAGCCCCGCAAGATTCTCGTCACCAGCGCCCTGCCCTACGCCAACGGCTCCATTCACCTTGGCCATATGCTCGAGTACATCCAGACCGACATCTGGGTGCGCTTCCAGAAGCATCGCGGCAACCAATGCGTGTATGTCTGCGCAGATGACGCCCACGGCTCGGCAATCATGCTCCGCGCCGAGAAGGAAGGGATCACCCCGGAACAGCTGATCGACAACGTCAAAGCCGAGCACAGCGCCGACTTTGCCAGCTTCCTGGTGAACTTCGACAACTTCCACTCGACCCACTCGGACGAAAACCGCGAGCTGTCGAGCCTGATCTACACCCGCTTGCGCGACGCCGGGCATATCGCCACCCGCGCGATCACCCAGTATTTCGACCCGGAAAAACAGATGTTCCTGGCCGACCGCTTCATCAAGGGCACCTGCCCAAAATGCGGCACCGAAGACCAGTATGGTGACAACTGCGAAAAATGCGGTGCCACTTACGCACCGACCGACCTGAAAGACCCGAAATCGGCGATCTCCGGCGCCACCCCGGTACTGAAGGAGTCGCAGCACTTCTTCTTCAAGTTGCCTGACTTCGACGCCATGCTGAAAAGCTGGACGCGCAGCGGCACCCTGCAGGACGCGGTGGCGAACAAGATCGCCGAATGGCTGGATTCCGGCCTGCAAGAGTGGGACATCTCCCGCGATGCGCCGTACTTCGGCTTCGAGATTCCCGGCGAGCCAGGCAAGTACTTCTACGTCTGGCTGGATGCCCCGATCGGTTACATGGCCAGCTTCAAGAACCTGTGCAGCCGCCGTCCGGAACTGGATTTCGATGCGTACTGGGCCAAGGACTCGACCGCCGAGCTGTACCACTTTATCGGCAAGGACATCGTCAACTTCCACGCCCTGTTCTGGCCGGCGATGCTCGAAGGCGCGGGCTACCGCAAGCCGACCGGGATCAACGTGCACGGCTACCTGACCGTGAACGGGCAGAAGATGTCCAAATCCCGTGGCACCTTCATCAAGGCCCGCACTTACCTGGATCACCTGTCGCCGGAATACCTACGCTACTACTACGCCGCCAAACTCAGCCGTGGCGTCGACGACCTGGACCTGAACCTCGAAGACTTCGTACAGAAGGTCAATTCCGACCTGGTCGGCAAGGTCGTCAACATTGCCAGCCGTTGCGCCGGTTTTATCCATAAGGGCAACGCTGGCGTGCTGGTCGATGCCAACGCTGCGCCAGAACTGACCGAGGCCTTCCTCACCGCAGCGCCGAGCATTAGCGAAGCCTATGAGGCTCGCGACTTTGCCCGCGCCATGCGCGAGATCATGGGCCTGGCCGACCGCGCCAACGCCTGGATCGCCGACAAGGCGCCGTGGTCGCTGGCCAAACAGGAAGGCAAGCAGGACGAAGT
>JBOICE010000241.1:0-3730 GCA_050739815.1 Pseudomonas sp.
TTGACCGTGATTGGGCACAGTTCGCACGTCATGTTTTGCACGTCGAGCGTGATGGCCTTCGGGGCGGCGGCCAGCGCCGCCAGAGGCAAGGCGACCAGCGCGGCAAGTAGCAGTTTGCGCATGGGAAACTCCTTTCAGTAGAACAGCGGGGCCAGTGACGGCACGGCCAGCAAAACGAGCAGCAGGACGGTGACGATCCAGAATGTGAGCCGCTGCCGCTTGACCGTGCGCGGATCGGCGCAGGCTGTACCGGGCGCGCAGCTGTTGGTCAGCCAATAGAGCCGGCGGAAGGCCAGCCCGAGAAACAGCAGCGTCAGGACGATGAAGATGGGCCGGTACGGCGTCATCGCTGTCAGGCTGCCGACCCAGGTCCCGCCGATGCCGAGCGAGAGCAGCACGAGTGGCCCGACACAGCACACCGACGCGCCGATAGCGGCCAGTGCGCTCGCAATGAGCGAGCCTCTTCCGGTGAGTTGCACCATTGAGCATCTCCTTACATCTGCGGTGGCCAGCCATGCGTCTCGCCCTGGCAGTCCTTGCACCAGGCATACAGCGCGTCATATAGGATCAGGCCGTGGCGGAGCATTTCATGGTCATCGGCGAAGGTATGCGACAACCCCAGCGAGATGGCATAGAGCCCTGCCGATTGCGGCGTGAGGTCGAGCCGGGAGGTATCCGCGCCACGTACGATCTTGGCCAGCCGTTGCAAGGCCGGGTCACCCAGCTGGTACTCCTTCAGAAACACATCGAAACTGCACAGTTCACCCTCATGGGACAACTCCACGCCGGGGATGTCGTAGGGCGTCGCATTTTCCTCGCGAGCAATGCGCAGCACCTCGCTGCTGGGGACGTAGAGGAATTTAGCCTGCGGATCGATGAAACGGGTGATCAGCCAAGGGCAGGCAATCCGATCGATCTTGGGTCGCTCCCGGGTTATCCACTTCATGGAACACCTCCTGCCTAGTTCGATAGGCTCTGGGTGGGTTGGCCGGCATCACGCCAGCCGGCAAAACCGTCAATCAGGTAACGTGCATCGAGCCCCAGGGCTGACAGCGTGGCGGCAATCCCCTGACTGATCTCGTGCCCTTGGGCGCAATACAGGATCACCGGTCTATCCCGTGGAATCTGATCCTTCCAGGTGAATACCGACTCCGGGGCGAGCCACTGCGCCCCAGAAATTCCCGCTGCGTCGGCTAACCGCACACTCGCTCGACGCACATCCAATAGGGTGAATAGCCGGCCCGCTGCCTGCCATTCCGCCAGTTCGCAAATCGAGATACGGCTCATCGCACACCTCTCAGTTCTGCACCAGATGCACAAGCAACCCCGCCAGGGCACAAGCGAGCAATACCTGGATCACGCCGCGCTTGAAGCGGAACAAGGCGATGGTGGCCGCCAGCGCGATCAGCGCCGAGGGCCAATCGAAACTGCCGCTGAATCCCTGTGGCCAGAGCACGTGGTAGCCGAAGAACAACGCCAGGTTGAGGATCACTCCCACCACGGCGGCGGTGATGCCGGTCAGCGGCGCAGTGAATTTCAGTTCGTTGTGGGTCGACTCCACCAGCGGTCCTCCGGCGAGAATGAACAGGAACGACGGCAGAAAGGTGAACCAGGTGACTAGGCTCGCCGCTACCGCACCGGCGAGAAACGCCTGGTCGGCGCCAAACACCTGCTGCACATAGGCACCAAGAAAACCGACGAAGGCCACCACCATGATCAGCGGCCCCGGTGTGGTTTCACCCAGGGCCAGGCCATCGATCATCTGCGTCGGCGTCAGCCAGCCGTAGTGGCCGACTGCACCCTGGTAGACATAGGGCAGTACCGCATAGGCCCCGCCAAAGGTCAGCAATGCCGCCTTGGTGAAGAACCAGCCCATCTGCGTCAGGGTGCCTTCCCAGCCGAACACTGCGGTCAACATGCCCATCGGCAAAATCCACAGTACGGCGCCGACCACCAGCAATAGCGTCAGGCGCGGCCAACGGAAGCGGGCATGCTCGGGAGTCGGGGTGTCATCGTCGATCAGCGCCGGGCCGAAGGACTGCTTGGCTGCGCCATGGCCGCCGCCGGCGCTGAACTTCTGCGGTGCCATGCGCCCGCCGAAATAGCCGATCAGGGCAGCTCCCAGGACGATCAACGGGAAGGGGACGTTCAGCGCAAAGATGGCCACGAATGAAGCCGCTGCAATCGTCCACAGCCAGTGGTTCTTCAGCGCCCGTGTGCCGATCCGGTGGGCTGCCTGCACTACGATGGCGGTCACCGCTGGCTTGATGCCGTAGAACAACCCGGCCACCACCGGCACCTCACCGAAGGCGATGTAAACCCACGACAGCGCAATCAGGATGAACAGGGAGGGCAGCACGAAGAGCACGCCGGCAATCACTCCGCCCCAGGTGCGGTGCATCAGCCAGCCAATATAGGTGGCCAACTGCTGGGCTTCCGGCCCCGGCAACAACATGCAGTAGTTCAGTGCATGCAGAAAGCGCCGCTCCGAGATCCAGCGCCGGCGCTCCACCAGCTCCTGGTGCATGATCGATATCTGTCCGGCTGGGCCGCCGAAGCTGATGAGACCTAGTTTCAACCAGAACAGGAAGGCCTGGAACACGCTGACCGGTTCCACGCTGGGGCGATCCTGCTCGATGGGTGGCAGGGTGGTTTCACTCATCGGAGTTCCCTTCTTTCACGAACGCGGCCAGCAGCCCATCGAAGATGGCACTCGCAGCAGTCAGCAGGTGATCGTCATGGGTGATGGTTTCGCGCAGCCCTGCCAACACCCGCTCGATGCCAGCGGCTTCTACCGGCTGGATACCGCCGACATCCAGGTAATGCACCAGCGCCGCGATGCGGCGAAGGCCCGGATCATTGAGCTCAAAGCTAGCTTGCAGGGTTTCGAAGGTGACGCGGTTGCCGACATGGCTGAAGGCTGCGCCATCGAAATCGAAACCCAGCGCATCAGCCGGACAGTCCTGGGGAGCGTCCAGCCAGAGGATGTGAGCTTGCGGATCGACAAAGCGCTGGATCAGCCAGGCACTCGCCAAACGGTCGACCCACGGGCGCTTGCGCGTGGCCCAGACACGGCCCTGATAGTCGTTTCGACTGAGCACCGCTATCGGCTGGTCATGGCTACTCGGCTCATCCGGCGACAAGGCCCGACTGACCGCTGTTTCGAGCTCCAACAGTGCGGCATCGAGCTGTTGCTTGGCTTCGCCCGGAAAGAAATCGATGCTCGCCAACTGGGCGAAGGATTTACGCAGCTTGCGAATCTGCTTGGTGCTGACCAGCGCATTCTCGGCGCTCAGTTGAGCGCGACACTCCTCGACCTCACCCCGCAGCTTGGCGTAGTCCTCGCTCCTGTCGAACAGTTCGATAAAGCGCTCGCCTTGAGGATCATTGATCGGCAGCAGGTAGGCGGTGCCATTGATCGAAAGAATCTCGCGTTCGACCGCCATCAACGCCTTACGACACACCTCGTTGTCCGGCAGCAGGTAAGCGCCATCGCGCAACACGGCGGCGCCGCTGGCTTTCAACGCTCGCCAGGCGCGCATGCGAGCTGTGGCGTTCGCAGTTGGCAAGCCGATGATTAGGGTGAGCCAAATTTTCATGTAGGTACCGCTTCAGTATTAGTAGCTACATCTACAGTACACCTAGGCAAAGCTATAAAAAAGCCTCTTCAGGAAGGTTCGCTATCGAGGGGGGGTAACCGCTTGAGTACGCAGGCAGCTGGCCTGCGAAC
>JBOICE010000242.1:0-10076 GCA_050739815.1 Pseudomonas sp.
GTACAGCCCCTTCTCCCCAACCTCGCCCGCGTACGCGTCGAACGATGCGCTGATCCAGGCGTTGCGCCGCGCGGCAAACTCGTCGCCCGCTGCCTGCTCGAGCGCAGCGCGCAGTTGCGCCGTGGTGACGCCCTCGGCCAGCAGCTCGCCGATGAACCCATCGAGCATGTGCCCGCGGGTGATGGTCGCGTCGGCGTTGCCGATGGTAATCCCAAAGCCTTGGCCCTGCCGGTGCCCGATGCTGCTGACCAGTTCCCGCCGCTCGAGCAGCCCGATCGGCCTGCCCTTGATCCCGAACAGCTGCGGCAAAGCCGACAGGAACTGGATGGGTGGGTTCAGCCACCCGCGGACGCCGCGGCGCAACGCGGCACTGAGCAGGAGGTCGCGCTGGTTGCGATGGACCAGCCAGAGTTGAGCCTGGTGTCCCGTGGGCCCCGGGTGTCCGCCTGCCTCATCCAGGAAGCGCTCCGCGCAGGCCGCAAACAATGTGTGACTGGAGGCGCTTCTGAGGACGGTCAGGGCCATTCGGTGGCTCGGTTCATTGTCGTGGCGGTGATGGTCGTCGAATTACTGACGATGCGGCCGGGGTCTGACAGCTTGGTCCGGCGGAGGTGATAGAATCTAGCTTGTTTGGACGGTGGTTTGCAGCCCCATAGCCGTGTAGTCGCGGCGCACGGGCGCGTCAGTGCGCAGGGTGCCAATCTCGTTCGCTACGTCCGGCGGGGGTCGGCCCGTTGATTCCATGGTTCGGACCATGTCCCAAGTATCATCGCAGCCATTGTTACATAAACGCAAAGGTCATTTGTAGCGCTCCCGCCACTATTGATGACAGGCAGAAGACTCTAAGACGTCGTGCCCCAAGGGGTTGGATGCATCTTCGAAACGGGGCAGATCAACAACCACGCACTTTTGCAGACATTTCCGGCAGCTGTTTTCTGATCCAGGCTGGACCAATTGATGCCATGTGCATGCGCCGCCTCCCCGCTACTTGGTAATCCAATCCCGAATTTTGGCATCGCGTGCGTGGACGCATTCTGCCGATACATGCCGGCGGTTGATTTCGCGTCGACAAGGCTAGTCTCATTCGTCAACGGATCCGGAGTCACATGAGCGAGAGCAATGGCGTCAACGGTCAGGGAGCCACTTTTGACACTGAGCCCCCTGGAGAGGTCCAAGGCCACCGATGGTACAACCGGCCGTTCAGCCCTGAGACAACGAACGGCAGTCCGGTATCCCAGTCCGATCAGCAGAATGGGGACAACGAAGGCCAGTTGCCGGCAAATGTGCATGATGTAGTCAAGAACACTGACGTTTGGTTCGACTTCGGTTTCAACAAGCTGAATAACGAAGCGCTCGAGCAGGCACGGATGTGGGCCAAAGCAGGTCTCCCTCGAGTCAATGTAGAGGACGATGCCCTCGCCCCAGAGCAGGCCATTGGCCAGCGCGGCGAGGCGCTTTTTACTGCATGGGTCGACCGCGTAACAAACAAGATGCGGTCGGCAATTCAGGGCAGGGTGCAACGCGGTGGACAGCTGATTTCGAGCTTCGAACATGATGTGAATGACCTCGAAAAGAGCCTGGTCGATACAAGTAGCATAGCCGAGGAAATCGCTCGCGCCGAAGCAGCGGCGAACGGGCGTGAAGCGCAGATCAATCTGCGCAGATTTCTGAGCAAAGGTGGCTTCTGGCTGCTGATGATCATCCTTGTTGGCGTTGACTGGGTTGCAAATGTGCCCGTGTTTCATGAGCTGCTGCCGCAGGATCCCGGGTCCCAGGAAGTCCTTCGCGGGCTGATTGCCGACACGGAAACTGAAGGTATGTGGGGAGGCTTCCATCGTCTGCTTATTCGGCTGTTCTTTTCACCGGACGTGTCATTGCTCGCCCTTGGATTGATCGCGTCCCTTGTTTTCCTGTCCGAGGTAGCCGGCAGGTCGTCCCGTCGCCTGACGGTGCTTCGCGAATCTGATTTTCCTGGTGCCGCAAGAGCTGTCTCAGCGGAGCGCCGCCAGTTCAGGCTTACGGCGGTCGCCAGCATGTTCGGTGTCCTCTGTTTGCTGACAGTTCTCGTTTTCGCCCGCTACCAGATCACAACAGCAACCGAGGGACGACTGCAAGCAGCTACCACCGAGTTGGACAAATTGAATTCCGACCTGGCCAACGCGCGGACTGCCCGCGACACTCGAGCTGTTCTTCTTGCTCAGCAGCAGTTGGAAGCAGCCAGCAGAATCCGTTACCAGCGAAACGAGCGTCATGAGTACGGCCTCACGATCGCAAGTATGAACTGGCCGATCTTCTTTCTCAATCTCGTCGTGGCGCTAACGGCGGCAATCGCTGGATTCCTTGCCAGCACCGACTCGATCTCCGGACATTTTGAAGATCCGAAGCTGGTTGGACTGCGCGCTCGCCTGTTGGAATTGAAGAAGGCACTTCTCGACCGGAAGGCAGGCATCTCTCAGAAAGAAGCGCAGATCCTCGAGCAGTTTTCGATCGCCCAGCACCTCCTGAAATCTCAGCCGCTTGCCGGCTGGACAGGCAAGGCAAACAGGATCAGGAGCGTAATCCCGCTATTTCGGTCGGAAAACGCGCAGATCAGGGGAATCGACCCGGTCACGATTGCCGCATTCAGAAAGCCAGCGGTGTTTCAGTTCCAAGCCGTCGAGTCTGCTATTGCTGAACCCGATGACCTGAAAGTCTATATGGCACGTTTTTCGACACTTCGTGAACGCACCTCTGACTTGATTGCCCGTGTCAATGCCGAGACACGATCCTCGGTGATCGTATGAAGCGCATCGACAAGATGCTCCTGCTTGCCTTTTTGGTGGCAGCGTCGTGCTCTTCTGGCAGCGCCGAACCTCAGGGCCGTTCACGGCAGTTGCTTGTGCTCGTGGACCGATCTGCCAGCCAGAGCGACGTGACCCGCTCGGAGCATCTGGCATATCTTCGGACACTCATTACCCGATTGGACTACGGCGATGAAGCCATTCTCCTCAGAGTCAATCAAAAGGGCCCACGCGAGGAAGACTATCAGCCATTCATTGTGGAGATCCCAGCAGAGCGCAAGCTGGGGCGCGAATCATCGCTTGACCGTGACAAAAAGAGCGGCGTAATCGAGGGAGCGCTGAGTGCCCTCGAGGTCCTGTATGCCGATTCCATCCCCGCGAGGAACACGGATCTGTTCAGCACTTTTCACGTGGCTTCAGAGCTGGTACAGGATGCCGGCAATAAAGAAAGGGTAATCGTTGTGTTATCCGATATGCTGCAATCGGCACAAGGAGTTGAAATGGATCGTCTCCGTCGGATGCCTTCACCCACATGGTTACGGGATCAGCAGCACGCCGGTACCTTGCCCAGCCTTCAGGGCGCATGCGTTATGGTCGTCGGGGCAGACGACAGCGAGCATGGTGGCGTGGTCGTACGCGATTTTTGGATCGCGTACTTCGGGGCCGCCGGGGCTACGCTGACGGCGGACAGCTATCGGCTCCGGCCACCGATCACGCCGCGGGACCGATGCCAATCGCTCGAGGATAGCCGCGGCTGATGTGCCAGGCGATGTCGTCGATCTGGCCCAGAAGCCGATCAGGTGGCAAGGTCAAATCGAGGCTACGCACCTCGATCTGCTTGTTCACACGGATGACATCATGGACCTGCGGCTCTGCGCTGCCCTCCGCATAAATCAACGTGACGGCCGGCAGGTGGAGCGCGATTGCGTATGCCAGTGCCTGGTACATGTCGTGGTTCTCATGCCCGTGTGTCAGGCGCTTGTACTTGACGTCCCCCGCGAAGATGCACTGGGATCCTCTCCACAGGCTGAGGTCAGGCTTCAGCGGAACTTGTCTTTCAACGTCGAGCCATAGAGAATGGCCTCGGCCCTGTCGCGCCCACACCTCACCTGGCCGTTGCAGAGCATCTCGAAGAGCCAATGCCACGAAGTCCTCGAATAAGGCATTCATGTTGACCAGGAAAGTGGAGCTCTGCGTGGCCCCGGCCGTCTCGCGAAGGCTGGTTGATTACAGGATGAGCCGGGCCAATTCGACTGCCGGGCGGTAGTGCATGTTGAGCCGACCATACTGCACTGGCGGGACGACACGCCCATAATCGACGAGCGTCACTCCATGAAACATCGATGCCAGCGTCCGGATTTCGCGGCGACGAGCTTCAGACCGCATCGGAAAGCGGCTCAGCCTGTACAGCGCCGCACGAATGATGCGGTTCTCCTCGATGTCCTCGGTAAACTCGTCGTATGAGACCTCGACCGGTGGCATGATTCCATACCGACTTCTGATCTGATCGGCAAAACGAACGCGGCCGCGGATTGTTTGTAGAGCTTCCTCGCGGTTCCGATACCCGTGGAGCAGTCCGCGCGCCGTTGCCAGACGCGTCGCAACCGCAAAGCCGTGCGCGATGGCTTCCAACAGGAGGTCGTCCGTGTCGTAGGTCGAAACAAAGTCGCGCCACGCATTCGGGTCCGTCACGTAGCCTAGCAGGAACAACACGCGGTTCACGGGAATCTTCGGAAGGATTCGCAGTTGCAGACCTGGCAATGCGACCACGCCGACCCAGGATGACGCCGTGATGGTGTACATCCCGGGGATGTGCGTCGCGCCCACCTCGACACTGTTTTCCGGGTCCTGCAGCAGCGCGACTTCCAGTGTGGTGAGAGACAGCGGACCGATGGTCTCGTATTCCCGGACGGTGAGTTCGCGCACCTCAGGTCTCCCTGAGCGACTGAATCCGAAACCGTTCCAGTTCGCCTGCGGATCCTGCGAAGTGCTCTTCCAGGTAAGGCAGAATCGCGTGAGCCCAGATCAGGTCTACCCAGTCCTCGGTCAGGTCCGGCCGCATGAAATGGCTGGGTCCGATCGCGTAGTGCGGATCGCCCAACAGCCCATTGGCACGGTCCACAACGTTCGCCACCCAGGCCAGATCCGGATTGTGCATGTCGAGATAACGGCGCAATAGACCCGCGACCGGCGGTTGATCCGGGAAAAAAGGCACGAAGTAAAACCGCCGGCGCAGTGCTGCGTCGAGTGTGGCTATGGAACGATCGGCCGTGTTCATCGTGCCGATGATCCAAACGTTTTCGGGAAGCGATACCGGTGTATCCGAGTACTGCAGATTGATCGACTTCTTGCGGTACTCGAGCAGGAAATACAGTTCGCCGAACACCTTGGCCAGGTTGCCGCGATTGATTTCGTCGATGATCAGGATGTGCGGATCGTCCGGTCGTTTGCTCGCCTGATCTATGAGCCTGCGAATCGGGCCCCACACCAGTCGGAACTTGCCATCGGCCTCCTGGCTCGGTCGGAATCCTTCGACAAAGTCCTCGTACGAATAAGAGGGGTGAAACTGCACGAAGTGGACGCGCGCCGCGTCTCGTGCAAGGAATTCTGCGAGGGCCTGCGCCACGTAGGTTTTGCCAGTACCGGGCGGCCCATAGAAGATGACCTGGCGCTTCGCTTTCAGCAGGCTGATCGTTCGATCGATGAACCCCTGCTCCAGCATGAGCCGCGCGGCCAGCTGACCTGGGGATGCGTCTCCGGCGGGCGGGGAACTACCAGCTCCTGGCTGTTCACCCCCACCCCAATCCGCGTCGTCGTCATCGTCGGCTTCGCCACGGAACTTGAGGAAGGCTGATTGCTCAGCCTTGGGCCATGCAGCAACGATCGGGTTCGAGGTCGTGTATTTGACGATTCCCCATACGACGCTCTGCGCGTCCAACCGGTCCCGCAGTTCCAATCCGCGTTGAGTGGACTCCTCCAGCACTCGGTCAAAGAACTCGAGTGCGTGTTCATAGCGGGCATCAAGATCGGCGCCATTCGCGGGAAGAGGGTAACTCACCAGCTTGTAGGCTGCCTTGATCGCCCTTTCGGCAAAGGGCGGATGGTTTTCCGGCTCGTCGGCTAGAAGAAGTGCAGCCGCTATGCGGATCCGCGCGCCGTATGCGTTCTCGCCTACGGCCTCCGCGAAGCGCTCGATCCTGTCTGAGGCATTGCCGGACCAAAACTTCTTCATGGCTGCGGCGGTTTCACCCGGCCTCGCCTGGCACCGTATTAGGAACTGCCGCGCTGCCCGCCAGCCAACCAGGTTGTCCCAGGATGGCACCTTCTTGAACTTGGAGAGCCAGTCACCCTCCGCATTCACCGTGTCCCGCACCTCACGAAGAGCGGCTGCTGCTTCCAGTTTGTATGAACGTTCGCCGCTCAGGAAGCCTTTGGACGCGTGGAAGGTCTTGGCCCAGCGGATGAACTCATCCCACTTGTTGCCTGCTCCCCATCGCGCCTGGATCTCGGGTTGGTAGTAGCGAAAGCTGTCCCCGTATTCGGCAGCCAGCCGTTCGCGCACTCGCATCAGACGTTTGTCGATGTCTGGCTCACTGCGATCGGTGGGCCCGGCAAACGCATCAGCGATCAGTTGTTTGTGTTGCTCGGATACTATCGGCTCGAATGTTTCGGGATGGACCAGGTGCAGCAGTGCCTGACGCTGGGTTTGCGCTGCACGCATTTCAACTTCGTAAACAATCTCCTTGAATGCCCATGGGTCTGCGAGCGCCGCTTTCCTTCGTTCGGCGGCCAGCTCGACCTTCCACTTCTTGATGAAGCGTACCAGGAACGCCAGCATCCAATAGCGGTTGGTGAAGAAGCCCGCGCCCGTGGACGCCATGCCTGTTTCCAGCGCCGGTTGCAGCTCTGCGGGTATCCCTGCCGTTCCCCTCGCCGCGGACAATCCGAGCTGGACGAATTCCTCAACGGTCCTGGGTCGCATCTTGACCGCCGCCAGCGTGTGGACGAAGAAGAGTTCGCCAACGAATTGGGCCAGGCCACGGCTGGCCCCTGCGAGCTGCCGCCGCAACTTTTGCTCGAACGTCCCTTCGCCGGAGTCGTACACTTCCACGTAGCGCTTGCTGAAGTCCTTGACGTTCTCCGCGCTCCAGATCGCCTGGCCCGGTACGAATAACGATCCGTCTTTGCGCAATCCTTCATCAACGAATCGGCGCGCGGCAACGTACAGGGCTGGACGATCGGAGATGATTGGCGAGCTCATTGCGTTTGCTATCCTTGCGGTCAATGGCTATCAGGCGTGCGGTTTGATGTTTTCTGGTTTACTTGTCGAGAAGTGGAAGCTGGTTCTCTGGAGAATCTGGCTTCGGTGGCTTGGGTGGAATCGGAACGCGACCGGCCAGGACTCCTTCAATCTCGGCGAGAAGTTGTTTCGCCCTCGCAGTTTGCCTGAACGTCAGTTCGTCTCGAATGTCTCCGAGTACGCCCCGGTGATGGAGATTCTCACGGAACAACTCTTCGAGCTGCGCTACTTCCAGGTCCATGTACGGCCTTGCCATAGCTAGTCCTCGCGTCCGACGATTTAATCGATCTCGAATCCCTGATTCGTGAACTTCAAGGTCCTGCCGTTCTCTGTGACGATCCTAACCACATTTTCTGGAACACCAGCAGGAACGTCCGCCTGTACTTCCAGCGTCACGTTCACCCGAGCGCCCACGATCGACACCAGGTGGGCAATCACTTCTTCAGCAATTCTACCGGCGTCGCGGCCAACTCGCGCAGGGTCGACGGTTACCGACGCGTAGTACCGTGTCGGCAACCGCGGAACTGGTGCCGTCGGACCTCCGGGAGTCGGACCAACTGGACCCGGTGGTGGACCGGTGGGCGTTTCACCCACGGCTGGCTTGTCGACTGGCCGTTCTCTGTCGAGCTGGGTGCGTGCAACACCAGACTTGACCAGCAGGCCTCTATCATCGGTGGTAACATCGACGCGCTGACCGGCGCGCAACCCACGATACCGTCCTTGAGAGTCGTCGTAGCTCTCGGCATACCCGTAGGAATCCTGCTCCCAGGTGAGCAGCGCGAAACCGTCCTGGATGGCGCGGACCACGACTGTCGGCTCCTTGAGTCGCGGCAGGTATGTGTACGTCGCGAAATCCTCCACGAGCTGCCGAACTGCGACGTGCTCTCCTCGCCAAAGTGGCACATCATCGAGGTGCTTGCGCAGGATCGTAGCCCCGAGCGATAACACCAGCGACTCGTCGTTGCGAAGTTTCTTGCTCGCTCTCACGGCCAGTGCCTCGGTGCCAGTGAGCCTGAGCGCTTGCAAGGTCACTGGCGCGTCCGGCCTGGGTTGTGCGGGCGCTAACAACCACTGGTACGTCTCTGGCAAGCGAGCAGTAACCGCGCTCTCCGCCCCCCTCAGCTGGTTCTCGGCCTGCTTCACCTGATTGGGGTCCAGGTTGAGCGCAAGTTTCTCAGCTACGATGGATTCCCAGGCGAGGTACTTTCGAAGCGCCTCATCGAGATCCTGCATACGAACTTTGTCGGCAGCCAGGAACACCAGGGTGTTCCGATAGAGGCGCGGTGAATTGCCCCGGGTCTCGAGAATGGCACGCGCGGCGGACTCGGCAGCGTTCCCCGCTTCTTTGGTGTAAGAATGCTCTGCGGAAAGAACGACCAACCGGGCATCCAGATCATCGGGCACATCAACGCTTGCTCTAGGCAACGCATGCACCCGCGCGAAGTCACCGGCATTCGCAAGGTTCTTGCGGAGACGCTCGTCCAGCTCCTGAGCCACCTTGTCCGGATCTCGTTTGTACTGTTCGGCGCGATCCTCGGCCAGCTTGGTGACGGTTGGCTGTGTGCCGTACCAGAATCGCGTGCCGTCCTGGTACAGGTACGTGGCTGTTGCTGCGAGGCGGCGTAACGCATCGCCGAACACGGCGGGTGATTCACCCGGCATCACACAGCCGAGCTTGACCCGTCGATCTTCCAGTCCTCGATGCGCCGCGGCCGTAGTCGGTGCAGAACCCAGGTAGATCGTGCGGGCAGCTCGGCGTGTTGCGTGTAGCTGCCCCAGATTCGGTAGTTCGCCATCAATCTTGAGCGGCAAGGAGTTCGGACCGTCCACATCTTTCTCGATGATCGGAACCCAGTTGTCCGAGAGGTAACGGGTCAGCTCGAATTGCACGCGCTGATCGTCGATTGGAACGGTTGACGGAAGGATCAGCGGATTCCGGTCGCCCTTTTCCCACAGGCTGTGAATCACTGCCGCCATCAGGCGCAGCACGCCGCGAGTGCGCTGGAACTTGACCAGGGTGGACCAGTCGGTGTACAGGCGGTCGAATATCTCTGGATGAATCGGGTATGCCGACTGGATGCGTTTCTCGTAGTCGACGGTTTTGCACTCGGGTGGGAACTCGGCAGCCTGATTGCGATACAGCTCGGCAAACCCGCGCGCCGTCAGGTCACGCTGCTTGTACAGATCCGCCGCAATGGGCTCGAACAACCGGCGGCGTACGATCTCGAAGCCTTCCTCCGCTGTTGCCGGTCGCCATGACGACTCCACGCGGCCGATCACGTTGCGCAGGCGGTCCAGCGCTTCGCGGCCTCGGATGCCTCCAACCTCTACGTCGTCTGCCTGCGTGTGCGGCGAGCCGGCAGTATCCGAGGCCGGCAGCGAGATGACCAGCAGGCAATTGCCCGCGAGTTTGGCCGATTCGGTCAGCGCCTGGGCAAAGCTGAACTGCGTCTCGAAACTGCCCGCCGGCAGATCGCTCTGATCGTGCAGCTGCCGGGCATACGCCACCCACTCATCGATCAGAATCAGGCACGGCCCGTATTCCTTGAACAGCTCACGTAGCGCATCACCGGGGTTGGTTGCTTTCTCATCATCAGCCTGCACGCGGGCAAAGGCTTTCTTGCCACCAAGTTGATAGGCGAGCTCGCCCCAGAGTGTGCGTACCAGCGTACCATCCGCTTTCGTCACCGGATTGCCGGGCGAGATCTTGTTGCCAACCAGCACAACTCGTTTCACGCCGGGTAGCTGCGTCACACCGGCTTCTGCGAGCACGGTCTCGACACCCGCCAGGTCGCCAGGCCACGCCCCCGAGAACAGGTGGAAGAGTGCCAACATCGAGTGTGTCTTGCCGCCGCCGAAGTTGGTCTGAAGTTGCACAACCGGGTCACCGCCCTTACCCACGACGCGCTGCACGGCGCCTACCAGCAGTCGCTTGAGGCTTTCGGTCAGATAGGTACGCCGGAAGAACTCCTGCGGCTTGCGATACTCATCCGACC
>JBOICE010000243.1:0-5577 GCA_050739815.1 Pseudomonas sp.
CGGTGCGCCGGATCGTGCTCAACTTGCACAGGTCCTCGACGATGCCGTGAGTGACCATCCGGCAGTCCTTGCGCGCGCGCACCCATACACGCCGGCCCAGCGCGTCGTAGCGGTATTCCTCGAACACGCGGTGGTAGTCCGTGAGGTCGGCCTGGTGGTTGCCCACACCGCGCGTTTCCGCGGCGCGCACGCGGTTCAGCGCATAGTACCAGGTCACGCGGTCGTCATGCGCGCTGACAGGAGCACGTTGCCGTTCGTAGGATCTACATCCGGATTGTGGTCACGCGCTCGCGGCGCTCCAAAACTTTGCGGCGGTTTCGCTGCTCTGTAAGTCTGAGGATCGGTGATCTCAGCAGGACTTGCGGTTATGGGTACCTTCGATGATCAAACTGCAGACATAGAGGACATCCTATACCTTCACATCACGCGTGAAGCACAACTGTTTGTTCTACCTGGCTGGTTGCCGGACGGTGAATGGGTGAGGTGGTGCCGGCTGCACGAAGAACTAAGACACTGCCAGGCTGTCGGGGGAAGCCGAGTGCGCTTGAGCGAATTCTCACATAGCAGACACCGCCACCGATTGATACGTAGTTGGTCAGGCGCTCCGACAAGAGTACGTTGCCCAGGGCATCGTGAGTCAGTGTTTCCTGCGTGCTCCAGCCGGTTGTGCTTCTCTCTTAACCGCTCACCTCACCAGAATTCCGTCATGATTCGCGGTGCACGACTCACGATGAAGGTTTTCAACTCGCACGACGCGACTTCCGTTTCGTCCGACTGCCTCCGTGCATGCGTTTATACCCGATGAAGCATTGCGCTGAGTCGGTTCTGGTAGCCGAGTGCGCGTAACTGGTTGCGATTCACGTGAGGCGCGCGCAACATGATCCCGGGCCATCTTGCCGAGGAGAATTGGATTTCAGACAACTTCCGCTCGTTCGAGCAAACCGCGCGCGAGGCCACGATGCTAGCACACGAAGCAGGCTTCATCAATGCATTTGTGGTGGAGAACAGGCGAGAACGCTATTTGGGGCTGCTGCGTAGTGCAGCGGGCCGCACCAAGTTCGTGAAACGACTTGCACACTTCAAGGAGTTGGATCAGCGTTTTGCCACGCGTGTGACAAATGATCGACGGGATGCGCAGTCCCTGCGAGACAATCTTGTAGCAAGAGGTGCGCCAGCTTCTTGTCACGTGATCTCTGAGCTGGCTGCGATTGATGGACAAGAAATCCCTCTTGAATCAGCGCTGCGAGCGGTAGTCGGTTCTGGAATGGGAACAATTATTTCGTGTGTGCCCGGACAGCTCGCGTACTTCGAAGGTGAGGAGCCTGGCGAGCGTTACATCCTCGAACGCCGACATCTATAAAGCTTTGCAGCGCTCCCGGCTGAACGCCAGGAGCGCTGCCCGCTCCTCTCAGTCATTTTTGATCCACGTATGAAACGTTCCATATCGAGGGGAGCCTGTAGAAGCCACTTCTCGCGCAAGGTTTAACACCGCGCTGTCAGGACGCAGCGTTGCGGCTCGGTCCGTTCGATGCGCAGCCCAGCGACTTCATGCGTGCACGCCGCGTGGGGATTGGCGAACCGTGATGCGTGACGCGTGACGCGTAACCTCGGAGATCGGGCCCTCGCCGACTCTGTCCTAACTACTCCGCCTGGAGCGCTCCCCGAGCAACAGCGTCACGAATAACGCTGATGAACTGTTCCCGTTCATTTCTGAGAAGCAGCCAGGGTATTCTCTGGTTTAGCTCACGTATCAGCCGCTAAAGAAGAAGCCCGGTCAACTAACTGACCGGGCCCGTGTGTTAATGAGGCGCATTCAATGCAATCGTCTGACTCTGCACTCAGCCAACAGCTCGGGACGTCTCCTTGGAAACCTCTTCAAGAAGAGGCCGGGCTGTCTCGATGCGATCTGCTAGCTCGTCGAACATCCACACTTCGAGTGCCGCCAAGACCTGCAACTGTTCGGCCAGGGTTTTTGTGGTGCGCAGTTGCTCAATTAGTTCAGCAACCTTAAGGGCCGAGCGGTGAATATCGGACAAGGGGGACACGAGCGCTCGCGCTTTCACGCTTGGCGACGTATTCGCCCACACGCTGAGATCTTGAGCCGTGTTCCCTCTCTCAGGCAGCATTCAGTCCGATCCTCTGGGTTGCGTGCCGGACGACGGTTGACGTATCGCCGTCGAGCCGGCTCTGCTGCTCTCCGATCTTCTCCTCTAATTCTCGCCTCGTCTTCCCCAAAGCATCCTTTACGTATGTGCGAGCGTTGTTCAGATGCTTCTGCGCCTGCTTCAGCTTGTCGTTCATCCAGTCAGGATCTTCTCCTCCTGGAGGCGGACCACCAGCGGCTGTGATGTGTGCCTCGGCAATTCCGAGTGAAGTGCGGACGCGGCGCACAGCTCTGGCGTGCTGGCCAAAGTACACGGCTCCGGTCACGACTGCAGCCGCCGCCACATACGGCGCTGCAGCAACTGCGACTGCTCCAAGACCGACGGTCCCTCCCAGGGCCAGCGAGCCACCTCCAGCCAAGCCGAGCAAAGGCCATGGCGACAAGCCAAACGGATCTGCAAAGTTGACCGGATCTCCGTCCGCGAATCCATACAGGTTGAGTCCGCCGGCGAGGCCGATGGGATCTTCCTGGGTAAGTATCCGCTACCGATGCGAATCGCACCCAGGACGGCGCATGCTCCTGTCACTTCTCTCTTTAGCCGCTCACCTCACCGTGTTTTCGTCATAATTCGCGTTGCTCACCCGCGATGCAAGTTTGTGGCTGCACGGCCGGGCTAGCGCCGCATTCGACGTGTGCTCGTGCGGGCTCGCTTCCCTGTGCGTTTCCGTGAGCTGGGACGCTTTCCGGCTTTGGCTGCTGCAGGCACACGCGTTTTCTGCGTGAGCACTCGTGTCACGCCTTCGGAGCGGCGCAGGCTGGGATTCACGACGATATCTACGTCTCTACCAAGGGCGTTCAAGAAGCGGGTCAGCCGCTCGAGCGAGAAGCCACGCAGATAACCACGGAGCAGTGCA
Organism: Pseudomonas sp.; assembly: GCA_050739815.1. Lineage (GTDB taxonomy): Bacteria > Pseudomonadota > Gammaproteobacteria > Pseudomonadales > Pseudomonadaceae > Aquipseudomonas. Next base: position 3,019 of record JBOICE010000243.1, read on the forward strand.
CTCACTTTGGGCTGATCGATTCCGAGGATGTCCGCTGCCTGGGATTGTGTGAGACGACGGTTGCGCAGACAGATCGAGATCTGCCGGACCAGTTCCGCCTTGATCAGCAATGTGTCCGCATCGGGCAGCCCCAGATCAGCAAAGATGTTTCCGCTCGACTCGGTGTAATGAATCTTCTCAGTCATGACGTCCTTCGTTGTTTGGTTCGCTCGGCGTGCAATGCCTCCGCCTGATCAAGCCGCGCACGAATGAGAGCGATGATGTGCTTCGCTGTCGCGATTCCCCTGGTTGACTTCTTTTGGAATGCGTGCAGCACGTAGATCGCCTCTGCGAAATGCACGGTATACACACAGCGGTAGGTGCTCCCGTCATGGTCCTCGATAATCTCCAGCACACCGCTGCCACCAAAGCCTTTCAGCGTTTTGGCGTGCGGATGCCTTTCGCCTGTCTGCGCCAGGTAGAGTGCGTATCCCAGCGCGTTCTGGACTGCAGCGGGCAGTTCACGTACCTCGCGCAGTGCGGCCCAAACCCAAACGACCGGCTTCAGCTCTGGGATCCGCATCTCTCTAATATGCCCATTTTAGCATGGCCTGTCCAGTCAGGAACGGCCCGCGCTCGGAGCTACCGGAAGACGCGCCGCAGGTTTGCATAACATGGTTATGTAAAGGGCCGGAGCGGAGCGCAGGCCCCGAGCGCAGGCGCGCCGAGGGCGAGTGCGCATAATCACGGGATTATGCGCACCGAGCGGAAGCGAGGGGACTCGCCCGGTTCCGAGCGCAGCGAGGACGGCGCGCCGGAGCGACGCCTGCGGCGCGTCCTGCCCCGGGTGCTCCGCGCCCGGGTCACACCCGTTTGCTTTCCGGCTGCTCGGGCTGCGGTTCAGCAGCTAAAGAGGAAAAGTCTTGACTTCGGTGAATGCTGCCCGCGAATGTTTGCGCAACATCCGCCGACAGTGTACTCGCCCCTCTTCGCACTGCTGTAGAGATGCCAGCTGCGGCAAATCCCCCTACGAGGACATCCTGCGGGCCGATTGCTCACGCACACCGCCAGAGACGCGTGCATACCCCTTGGATCCAGGAGGGCAATCTGTAAGCAGGCTCGTCTTTCCATCCCCGCCCATGTCTTCTGGGCAGAGGCCAAACGGATCCGTGTACGTGGCCGGATGATTGCCCGCGTCCGCGTACAGGTTGAGTCCGCCCGCAAAACCCGATCGGGTCCTCCTGCAGGAAGCGACCGTGCTCCGCACCGTAGTGCCGGTTGCAGAAGTGCGAGGTCTTGGTCTCCTGCTCGCTCGAGCTGCTCAGGCTGTAGGAGTGGCTGTTCTGGATGGCGCCCGCAAACGCACCATTCTGTGTCCAACCGATGTCCCCGATGCAGTCCGTGCCATTCCCGGCCTGGAAGTCGATGAGCCGATTGCCCAGCGTCACGAAATACGCGGCGCTCGTGCCGCAGATGCTCTGGCCAGGAGGCGAGGGCGACCATCGGGTCATCGGTGCCGGGCCCGTGCACGAACTCGATGTTGTTGTGTCAGCGCCACGTTCGCGCCGTCATACATCTGCCAGGCCGTGCCGAAATTGGGGATGGGCCGCTTCACCGCGCGCCCCAGGCCGTCGTAGTGGAAGAGCGGCGTCCAGCTGAGCCCGCGTGTCGTCACCGAATGTCTGCACGCGTCCGCCTGCCGATCGGACTCGAAAGGGGGAAGCATCGGGTCCGCAGGATCGAATTGGATGTCTATCGTGTTTTTTGAGCATCCCGAATCTGGTGGGCGCCACCCCTGAGCCGCTCGGCTCGTTGAACGCCACAAGGCCGCCGCTCTCCTCCCCCGCGCGGCCAGCGCGCGGTGATTACCTTCATCGAAGCATTCCTCGAAAAAACGCGGGCCTCAACTACGCCTGAAACAACAGGAGCCCGGCCAAACTTCGACCGGGCTCAGTTGAGCCGAGACGCGCCTCTATCGGGTTCGCCACAACCGCTCGCAATTACAAACGCACGCGATATCGCGAGTGTGCTTCGCCTAAACTGATATTCACCAGCGACGGCGGCCCGCCTCCCGCCATTGCACTGCTCGGGTACGTCAATTCCCAGAGGCGACCATCGCCAATGTCGCGATACAAGATATTCCAGCCATCGTCAGTCCTCGCGATCTCCCGCAGTTGCGCTGAGGAGAGAAGTTCCTCGATTCGCTCAGATGCCTCGTCCTGCACGAGCTCGCCTTTCTGTTCAACCCATGCACCGATAATCGCCGTCTCATGCGCTCCAATGCTTCTCACCTTACCCTCCGAATCAATTGCCTCGAATGGAATCGGACCATTGCGGATCACAAACTCACGGGCCCCACCTGTCGTAAGCCCTCTGCCGACGAAACCCGGAATTGAACGATTGATCGGCGAAGCGACGCCTTGGATCGCGGACGCGGGGAACTCGATGATGTTGAAGCCAGAGGAGCGTCGTGGAATCTCTAGTCGCTTCGCAACCTGACGAGCACTCATTCCTGCGATATCCTCCGCGGCAGTTGCGAATACATCCTCTGAACCGGCACGTCCCAAAGTCTTCGCAGCT